>NZ_JAVRKK010000101.1:0-8147 GCF_031962545.1 Candidatus Igneacidithiobacillus taiwanensis | reverse complement strand
ACCGTCGCTTGGTCTCGGTCTACGGCATCCTGAAAGCGCGTTGGATCCAGCTCCGCCAGCAACTGTCCCCGAGTAACGCGATCGCCTTCCTGCACCAGCAGCTTCTGCACCCGCCCGCTGTCATTGAAGGCCGACTGTACCTCGCGGATATCGATGTTGCCGTAGATGGTCAAGGTATGGGGATTGGTGGTCGGGCGGTGGGTCCACCAGTAGGCCAAACCGGCGCCAATCAGTAAGACCAGTAGCAGCAGGATGACGCGTTTCTTTTTGCTGGCCATGACAAGCTTCCTTTCTGATGGTGTCTTCAATTCGTTTGCAGCAGACCGTTCACGGCCTGGAGGTCCTGCAGATTCAGCTGCCCGGCAGCCGCTTTGAGCTGGACTCGGGCTAGAATCTGACGATAGAGGGCGACGTTGTAGTCCTGTTCGGCGCGAATGTAGTCCGTAGCGGTCTGCAGCAGGTCGATGATGGAGCGTGTTCCCACCTCATAGCCTTTACGGGTGCCGGTCAGCGAAACTTTAGCCGATTCCACCGTTGCTTTGGCCGCCTCGAGCTGGGAAACACTGTCTTGCAGGTTCAGAAAGGCGGTCTGGGTGTCTAGCCGTACCTCATCACGCACGCTGCCCACATGGTCGACCTGGGCCACACTCAGGGCTTGGGCCTTTTGGACGCCGCTGGAAATACTGCCTCCCTCGTACAAGGGCATGGAAAGGTTCAGGCTCACCCCGGCCTGGTTCTCGTTGAATCCCGGAAAGGGACTGCCGTGGATATGCTGGGCAACACCCTGTAGGTCCAGCTTTGGCCAGCGCGCCCGCTGCTGGTACTGGACTTCCTCCTGGGCAGTTTGCAACTGCGCTTGGGCTTCGCGGAGGAGAGGCTGATCCTGCAGGGCTGCCTGGACCCAGGCTTCCATGTTGTCAGGATGGGGGCCTTCCGGCGTAAAACTGCGCAGATCCGCTAGTTGCCCCACTGGGGCATGGGTAAGACGCTCGAGCCCACGCTGGGCCACTGCCACCGTATTCTGCGCGCGGATCAGGTCCGCACGGGCCGCATCGAGGCGGGCCTGCGCCTCGCGCACGGCAATGATGTCACCGGTGCCGATCTTGAGGGTGGCTTCGGTTTGTTTATAGATGCTCTCCAGTAACTGTCGCTGTTTCTCGGCTACTCGTTCCTGGGCCTGGGCCTCGAGCACCTGAAAGTACGCCGTGGCTACCCGTAGGGCCAGTTGCTGCTCGCTGTAGAGCAGCGCCGCCGTTTGCGCCTGAATGCGGCTGCTGGCCTCGTGCAGGGCGGTGTAGCTCTGCCCGTTGAAGACCGACTGGGTCAGGGTGACGCTGTAACTGTCGGAATAATACGCTTTGTTGAGGTCGAGCCCGGCAAAACCGGAAAAGTGTCCGGTGTTGAAACCTACGCTGGCCCCGAGACCCAAATGCGGCAGGAATGCCGCTCGTGCCGCAGGGCGGTCTTGCAGCGTTGCCTGTAACTGCGCCCGTGCCTCGGCCAGAGCCGGGTCGGTGCGGTAGGCTTGGTGGTAGGCCGAAAGCAGGTCTTCGGCCCGTGCCCCGGCGGCGCTCAGCAAGAGCACTGCAGCAAGGAATGCGGCGCGCGGTCGTCTTGGCATGGTGGTCCCCGGTGGCACAAGGCTCTCTGTCACATTGGATATAGACGTCCGAAGTATAGCAGGAGATTTGCCGTGGGCGGCGCGAAGTGCTGTCATCTCACTTACCCGTTCGATCTTGATGGGCGTAGATCAAGACGGCAAAGAACACCCCTCCCTGCACAAAGCCGAGTAGGGCCTCGATCCCCGCTGCCAACATGGCATTGAGGGTGCGCGGTATCCAATCCCCATTGCCCAAGGTAGTAAAAAATTCGGTGGAAACATACAAGGAGAGCAGCAGATCATGGCCGTTCAGGGCCAGAGCCTGTTGCGCGGCATTTGGGCCGCTGTACTGAAACAGATGAAAAACCCCATATAGGTCATAGAGCAATGCAAAGTACAGTAGCGTCACCACCGTGACTTCGAGATACAAAAAAACGATCTGCAATAGATCCAGATGTAGGGAGCGGCGTGCCCGCGAGACATAGAACAGCATGAGATCCAGCAACAAGAAGCGCACCGCGACAATGAAGATCAAGAGCCCAAACAACAGATCCTCACGTTGTGCTAAAAAACCCTGGGGATCATCAGCCTTCCACAAGGCAAGTGGCAAGAGGGGGAGCAAGACTAGAGGGATGGCAAAGGGCAACACTGGGATGAGGCGCATGCGTGCCGCTGCTGCCTGCCGAGCTTTTTGTCCCAATGGGCCCAACCTACTCATACACCGAGTCCTTCTGTTGTAGTCCCAGGACCGGGACCGCGAGAGCGGTCCCACCCCCAGGAGCAAGCTCTTAGCCTTCGGCACCGAGCGCGGCGAAGACCGGTTCGGCATCGCCAATGACCTTGGTCGCCATAGCATAGCGGACGATGCGCACGGTTTCCATCACCTTGGCGGCGGGGATCTTCTGATGCGCGGCTTTTTTAGCCATGGCCTGGATGCAGGCTTGACTCGAGGCGGCCAGGGCTGCCGCGAGGTAAACCAGGGTGCGCGTTTCATCGTCCAGCGCCCCCTCGGTGGGCATGGCAAAGGCCCGGGAGCGCATATGCTCGTGGATCAGCTCGGCATCGGCACTCACCGACTTTTCGATGGCACTGGGTACATGGCCCATGGCTTGCCGCATACCGGCAAAGATCTGCTCGGGACTGGGACGGGAGGTATCGGACATTGGTGCTCTCCTTTCAGATGAGTTAGTTACGCGCGGTTTTCCAAAAACAGGGTGTGGTAGAAAGGCTCCACCGGGCCCGAAACCACATACGGCGCCACCGCCATGAAGGCATGCTGAAAGCGCGGGTCGAGATGGGAATTTTCGTGATCCCAGACCGACTCCCAGACGCCATGCATCAGGTAGTTGCGCAGCGACCCATAGGGCTGGGTGTTGACCAGAATCTCGGTACTTACGGCCTTGCGATAATCGCGATTGTCGCGGCTACCGGGTTGGCCGACGCCATTGGGGTCGTCCTTGGGTTCAAAGGTGTTTTGGGCGACCTTCAAAAGTGGCCCGACTTTGGCCTCCAGCTCGGCGTGCAGCGTATCGGGAACCATCACATGATTGATGACGGTGACGAGTTTCCGTTGTGGCGTATCGTCCTGCTGGCCAAGAAACTGCGCGATGGCAGTGGGCGAGTCGTGAATCTCGTGACGATCGCCAGCGATGACCGTTGCATAGACCCCGGTAAGTGGTGTGAATTCCAACGGCTTCGCCGCGCCTGGCGGTGTGAACTGCACATGCGGGGCGAGACGATTCTGCACCCAGGCATCCAGCTCGGCGCGGGGTAGTTCTGTCGCGTTGGCAAAGCGTAGGAACAGCACATTGGCATACGGTAAACGCCCCTCTGCGGCTGATTCGGCACTCGCCGCCGCCAAGACTCCCTTGAAGACCGGAGGGTAGTTTTTGACCATGGTCGACTCTCCCTGCATCTGCTTGAGAGTGGCACCCAGATAACCCGTCCGTCCCTGTAGTTCTTTGCTTAGCGCGGCTACCGCTTGCAGTACGGCCTGCTGTTGTGGCGGCGTGACCCGAAATTCCACCACATAGCTTTGGGGGAAGGCGGCGTAACTCGCATCCGCCCATTCCACTGTGGCGCCGTTGCTCAGCACCGGAGACAACAAGGCAGCAGCTCCCGCGCTGGCACTCGTCAACAAAAAGCCTCTTCTGTTCATCGTCTACTCCTCGTAATTCTGTAACTACCCCTAGGACGAACATCACGCCAAAAAGATGCACACACTGGGCTTTTCGGTGTTAAAAATTGAGATCTGCCGTAATGGCTTGCAATCCGGCTTCGGCACAAATCGAATCATTCGCCCCGCCCGGCGCACCCGACACCCCGATGGCGCCGACCATCTGCCCAGCGGCTTCGATCGGCAGCCCGCCGCCGATCATCACCACGCCGGGCAGGTTCTTGATCGCCGACTCCGCCGCCCCCGGCTTGTTCACCCGCGCGGCCACCGCGCTCGTTGCCTCGCGCCAGCTCGCTGCGGTGCGCGCCTTGCCTTCGGCCGCAGCCACCGTATGCCAGCCGGCATAGCGGTCGCGCAGCAGCACCAGCGGCAAGCCCGATGGGTCGGTGACGGCCACCGCCACCTGCCAGCCGCGCTTGGCGCATTCGGCCTTGGCCGCCTGCGCCGCCTTGAGCGCGGTCTCCGGGGTGATGATGGTCTGCTTCCAGGTGGCCGAGTCGGCCTGGGCGGCCTGCGCCCACAGGCTGCAAGCCGCGAGCAACGCGGCGCCGACGAGGCGCGAAGCGGAGAAGAGCGTGTGTTTTTTCATGTTCAGGCTCCGAACCAGCTCTCGACCTGCGCCCGGCTGGGGACGCCGCCAGAATGCACCACCTTGCCGTCGATCACCACGCCCGGGGTGCTCATCACGCCGTATTTCATGATCGAGGGAATGTCCTCGACTTTGTCCACCTGCGCTTGAATGCCCTTGGCGGCGATCACGTCTTCGACCAGCTTTTGCGTGGCCTTGCAATTGGCACAGCCCGTGCCGAGGATTTTGATATTGGTCATGCGAATGCTCCTCGAGATGATTCAGCAGCAGCTCTTGCCCGACGACGTCGTGCCGCAGGCTTTGGTGGTTTCCTTCATGCCCAGCGCCTTGAACACCTTGGCCGCGGGGCAAAAGCCGGTAAAGCCCATCTGGAACAGATTCAGGCCGACGAAGGCGGTGAGCCACAGCCAGGTGGGGTGCAGCAGATCGATCTGGTGACTGATTTGCGCGAGCACCAGACTGAGCAGCACCATGAACCCGGCCATGATGCTCACCATGCGATTGACTGTCATGAAAGTCTCCTTGTTTGGATTGAGAAAAGATCGATGTGAAAGGCGTCACATCACCGCATTGAACACATACCCCACGACGATGATGCCCGCCGCCACCACCCCGGCGAACAGCGCGATCAGCTTGGGCTTCATCACCTTTTTCAGAATCATGAACTCCGGGAAGGACAGCGCGGTGACCGCCATCATGAATGCCAGGGTCGTGCCCAGCGCTGCGCCCTTGCCCAGCAGCGCCTGCACCACCGGGATGATGCCTGCTGCGTTCGAATACATCGGCACGCCGATCAACACCGCCAGCGGCACCGACCACCACGCGCTCTTGCCCATCAGGTGCGCCATGAAGTCCTGCGGCACATAGCCGTGAATCCACGCCCCCACGCCCACACCGGCGACGATATAGGGCGCGACCTTGAGCACGATGTCGCGCACATGCTTCCAGCCCTGGGCAAAGCGCGCCTGCCAGGTTAGCCTGCCTTCCTCGCCGTGCACCGCCGGGATGTCGAACACCCAGGCTTCGACCAGATTGACCGGGTTCATCCGCCCGATCACCAGCCCGGCGACGATGGCTACCGTCAGCCCGAGGCCGAGGTAGATTGCCGCGATCTTCCACCCGAACATGCCGAACAGCAGCGCCAGCGCCACCTCGTTGACCATCGGCGCCGAGACCAGAAACGAAAACGTCACCCCCAGCGGCACGCCCGCGGTGAGAAAGCCGATGAACAGGGGCACGGCCGAGCAGGAGCAAAACGGCGTGACGATGCCCAGCGTTGCCGCGAGCACATTGCCCACGCCCTGGCGCTTGCCCGCCAGGATCGCCCGGGTCTTCTCCGGGGTGAAAAAGGTCTGGATCACGCCGACGACGAACACGATGAGCGCCAGCAGCATCAGCACCTTGGGCACTTCGAACACGAAAAACGCCAGCGCGCTGTAGAGGTGGCTGCTGGCAGCCAGCCCCGTGGCGCCGGACAGCCAGCGCATGAAGGCGTCGGTGGCGGGTTCGAGCTGGTCGTAGAGCACGAACCAGGCGAGCACGTACAGCACCGGCACGATCCAGGCGCGCCAGGCGGGGGCGGTGCGCAGAATATGGGCATCCTCTTTTGCTTGTGAGACCATTGCGTTCTCCTCTAGCCGTCTGTTAGCAACGAAGACGCAGCAAGGCGAAAAAGGATGCAGCTTGGATGTGAGGTGAGTTATTTCTCAATACAGGCGGTGGGATAACGTCCAAGACAAACGACTAGGCACCCCGATGGCAACAGACCCGCCCAGTGTCTGGATCAAAACGCACGCCGCAATGCTGCAGCAGGGCCTGACGCAGGCGCTGGCGGGCGCGTTGAATGCGGGACTTGGCTCCGGGCAAGGTAAGGCCCGCCTGTGCCGCGAACTCGGCTTGGGGCATGCCTTCCAGATCGCAACGCAGCAGGATGTCGCGATCCTCCTCGGACAGCTGCGCCAGGGCTGCAGGCAGGCAGCGCGCCAGATCGTCGACGGGAGCTGCTTCCAGCGCATCTTCGTGTAGCTCCTCGGGAAGTTGGTCCTCCGGTCGCAAGCGTCGCTGGTAATCAATAACCAGATTGCGCGCCACCTGAAAGAGCCAGGCACGGGCATTGTCCACCTGACAGAAGCCCCCGCCCTGACGGAGCAAACGGAGGAACAGATCGTGGAGCAGATCGTCGCAGTCGCCGGGGTCAGCCATGCCCTGTAATTGACGGCGCAGGAAACGCCGAAGTTCTGCTCCGGACGCCTCCCAGGCGCGCAGAGCGCAGGGAACAAGGCGAGGCGCAGCGCCGTCTTCTGCCATCAGCGGTTCCTCGAGCATGTGCGTACCTCCTCATCGTTCGATGAGCTTGCTAGCTAGCCTGCAGAGTATACGGCCAACTGCGTCCGGAAAAGTTCTGATCTTGTCACAAAAATGTTTTTCCAGTGGTCAGTGTCCGGCAGATTCCGTTATCCAGGAAGCCGGAAAAGGGCACCGTAATGATAGGGAGGGAGTTCGACTACGCGATCCAGTTGCAGACCGGAAGGTTCGACAACGGCGCGCACCTGCTCTGGTGTCATGCGTAGCTCCGTGCGCGGCCCGCGCGCCTGTCCCAGCACGGTTGTTTCTTCCCGCGGACGAGCATGCCAGTTGACGATGGCGAAGATCCCCCCAGGCTGGAGGTTGTGGGCAATCTCTACGGCCAGGGCGGTTGGCTCGGGAACCCCATGAAAGGTGTTCGCCATGAGGCAGAAGTCCACTGGCTCGGGGAGCAAATGCTGCAGCTCCATGGCGTTGCCCTGCAGAAAGCTGCAGTTTTCAAACTCCATACAAGCGGACTGGGCGGCGGCCAGCATCTGCGCATCCAAGTCGATGGCAAAAACCGGGGCCCCGGCTACCAGCGCCGCAATGGCGGCGGTGAAATAGCCGTCTCCACAGCAGAGATCCAGTACCGCCATTCCCGGCCGCACGCCCAAATTGTGCACAACCTGCCCGGGATCCGGCCACAACGCCTGCCACCAATTGCGATCCGGCATGAGCGTAGCCGTGAAGAATGCTGCTGGTTCCTTCGTGTTCATGATTACCCCTCAGCTTTCCAATTCGTTACGCATCTGCTGGTATTCTTCGCGAGTGATCTCGCCTTGGGCGTAACGCCGATCCAGGGTTTCCCGCGGCGTTTCTGCCGATCCGAGCGTTTTGTGCGAACCGCCGCACATCGGGCGGCCGTCCATGCCGCCGCGCATCAGCAAAACCATAAAAACCACCATCAGCACCAGAAAAATCAGCGGAAAGATCCACCCCGAGGGCATCCAGCCCCACCCCCCGTTCATCCACATGACCTTGTCCTCCGCTTTGTTGGGGAAATATTGTCGTTGCCATCGCCCTCCACTAAGGTGAGCATTGGGGTGTGGGCCCTTGCCCAAGCCTGAAACGACTGCAGAATCGCCAGTAATTCCGGGTCGGGAAGGCAGTAGTACACGAAGCTCCCACGCCGCTCGGCACGCACCAAGCCGGCCTCGCGTAGAATGCGCAAATGGAAGGAGACATTGGTCTGGGGAAGCTTGGTGGCATGGATGATATCGGTCACCGGTCGGCACTCCGTCCCTAACGCGCAGAGGATGGCGAGCCGGTTAGGTTCGGCCAAGACCTTGAAAATCGGGCTCAGTAATCGAGCGGGGCAGGATGCTTCTGACACAGGTATCTCCTGCATAAGTTCACAAACCTTTGGCACTTCTTTGGCGAGGGAGGAGTGCCATGCAGGTTCAACATGTCGGGTACCGGATCCGGGGGTTTTACCG
>NZ_JAVRKK010000100.1:0-8261 GCF_031962545.1 Candidatus Igneacidithiobacillus taiwanensis | reverse complement strand
AAGCGCCCTAGTGGGCCGGCAGGTGTTCGTCGATGATTTGTCGAAAATCGGCAATCCATTCCGCGTCGTCATTCAGGCAAGGAATGTAATGCATTTCTTTGCCGCCAGCCTGGAGGAAGATCTCCTTGCCTTCCACGGCAACCTCTTCCAGAGTCTCCAGGCAATCGGTAACGAAACCGGGGCAGAGGCAGTCGAGGCGCTCAACCCCCTGGCTGCCCAGTTCCTTCAGGGTGACGGCGGTGTAGGGCTCGAGCCAACGCGCCGGTCCAAAGCGACTCTGGAAGGTCTGCACCCACTCCCCATCCCGTAGGCCCAGGGCTGCCACCAAGAGTTCGGTGCTTTTCTCGCATTCGGCGCGGTAGGGATCGCCAAGGGCAATGTTGCGCGCCGGCAGGCCGTGAAAGGAGATGAGCAGCCGCTGCGGCCGTCCATGTTCCTGCCATTGCCGCTGCACCGAACGGGCAAGGGCACCGATGTAGCGCGGATTTTGGTGCCAATCGCGCAGAAAATGCAGTTCCGGCAGATTGCGCCAGGTGCGCAACTCCGCCGCCACGGCATCAAAGATCGATGCCGTCGTCGCCGCTGCATACTGGGGGTAGAGGGGTACTACCAGCATCTCCCGACAGCCAGCGTCGCGCAGGCTGCGAAGTCCCGCTGCCACCGAGGGTTGGCCGTAGCGCATGGCCAGGGTCACCTGCACCCGGCCCGGCTGCTCGGCATCGTAGAGTGCCTGCAGGCCTTCGGCCAGACGTTGGCTGTACACCCGCAGTGGTGAGCCTTCGTCGAGCCAGATGCTGCGGTAGGCACGGGCGGAGCGTGCCGGGCGGGTGAGCAGGATGGGCCCGTTGAGAATCGGCCACCAGACCAAGCGGGGAATTTCCACGACCCGCGGATCGCTGAGAAATTCTCGCAAATAGCGGCGCAGGGCCGGTGCCGTGGGGGCGTCGGGGGTGCCGAGGTTGACAAGGAGAATGCCGATCATGAGGGCTCCTTGAGTTGCAGGACAACAGGGGCGTGGTCCGAAGGACGTTCCACGGCGCGCGCAGTGCGGTCGATGTGGACGTCGTCGAGGGCGGGCAGGAGGGCGTCACTGCCGAGGAGGAGATCGATACGTAAACCAATGTTGCGGCGGAAGCTGGCGGCACGATAATCCCACCAACTCCATTCCTGCGCATCGGGGTGCTGGTGCCGAAAGAGATCGTGCAGGCCCAGGCTCAGTATCCCTTGCAGGGCAGCGCGCTCGGCATCGGAGCAGAGGATTTCCCCGGCCCAGGCCGCTGGATCGTGGACGTCGAGGTCGCTCGGGGCGATGTTGAAATCGCCCAGCAAGAGCAGGCGCGGCCAGCGCGCCAGTTCGGCGCGGAGAAAATCCTGTAGACGGGCGAGCCAGTCGAGTTTGTAGCGATACTTGTCGCTGTCGAGGGATTGCCCGTTGGGCACATAGACATTGACGATACGCAGGTCCCCGATACTTGTGGCGCAGAGTCTTGCCTGCCCATCGCTACCGTCTGGCCAGTCGCATTGGCTTGCCTGTAGTGGCAGGCGACTGAGGATCGCCACCCCGTTATAAGTGGACTGCCCGTGGAAGAGGCTTTGATAGCCGATTTCCGCCAGTTCCGCCGCTGGAAAGCGAGGATCCGGCAGTTTGGTTTCCTGCAGGCAGAGCACATCGCTTTGGCTTTCCTGCAGCCAGGACAGCACCTGCGGTAGGCGTACTTTCAGGGAGTTGACGTTCCAACTGGCAATTTTCACCCCGCCATCCTCACTGTGGTGAGGTCTCGCGCAAGCTCGGACGGCTGCGCAAGGCCAAATACCAGCGCTGCAGATCGGCGCAAGAAACCAGGAGCTCCGGCGCGCGCAGGTCGACATAGCCAACGGCTGCCGCGGCGGCAATCTGCTCCAGCGGTAGCGGCGCCTCGGTGGCGGGGGTCCAAGTGCGCGCCTTTTCCTGCAGATAGGCGAGGCCGCTCTGCACCTTGCCAGCTTGCTTGTGCAGCAGGGCGGGGTCCTGGCAATCCTTACTGCGCCGATGTTCCATGACCCAGGCAATGGTGGCGTCCATGATGCCATCGGCGAGGGCCTCGAGGCGCAGGGCATGGATGCGTTCCTTGGCATCGACGGGAAACAAGGCCGGCTGCGGGTGCATCAGTTCGAGGTACTGCAGGATGACCGTGGAGTCGTAGATGGCGGTACCGTCGTTGGCTACCAACACGGGAACCTTGCCCAAGGGATTTTGTTCCTTGGCGGCATGTTCGGGGTCGCGCAGATCAACCTGCTCGATATCGCAGGGGAGACCCTTCTCGATGAGAGCGATGCGGACCTTGCGGGCATAAGGGCTGGTGGGCGTGACGTAGAGGCGCATGGGGAATCCTCGCAGGCAGACGAATGCCTTATCATGACCAATGCCCGCCGCCAAGCCAAGGGTGGGGCGCCGGTCCGCCGCCTGCTACACTCGCGTTTTGTTGCCAAGAAACGCGTATGAACTATCGTCACGCCTACCATGCCGGCAATGCCGCCGACTGCATGAAGCATCTCGCCCTGGTGCTGAGCCTCGAACAGCTCCGGCAAAAGGACCGCCCCTTCTATTGTCTGGATACCCATGCCGGCGCTGGACGCTACCTACTAGAGGCAGGCGCCGAGGCCGATCAGGTAGTGCGCCGCCTCTGGCCCCAGCGCCGCGACCTAGCGGCCCTACGCGCGTGGCTGGATCTCTTGCATGCCGAAAACCCCGGCAAGGAACTGCGCCAGTATCTTGGCTCGCCCCTCCTCGCGGCGCGGCTGCTGCGCCCCGAGGATGAACTCATCCTCCTCGACAAGGTGCCAGCGGTCTTGGCAGAGTTGCGGCAAGTCGTGGGTAAGCGGCCGCACACGCGGTTTCTGGAGGAAGACGCTTATGGCTTTCTGGCGCGCAATGCGCCGCCAGTCCCGGGGCGAGGTTTGGTCCTCGTCGATCCGGCTTTCGAGGCCGTCGATGAATGGGAGCGCCTCGCCGAGGCCTTGGTTGCCGCCTTGCAACACTGGCCGCAAGCGAGTTTTTTGGTGTGGTACCCAGTAAAGATCCGCGGTAAGATCTCACGCCTAGTGAAGCGCTTGCAGGCGCAGTCCGCCCTCGAGTCCATCGAACTGCTCTGGGATGAAGAAACGGGTGCTGAGCGTTTGATCGGTTCCGGGCTCCTGCTTTTGCGTCCCATCTGGGGGGTGACGGCGGCGCTGCTTGCCGGTCTTGGCCAAATGGCACCGCTGCTCGCGGCGCGCGGCACTTGGTCGGTACAGCTACGCGCCCTCCCCCAAAGTAGCGGCGCAAGCAGCAAAGCATCAACGCCATATGCAGGAAAGAAAAAGCTATGAAGGCATTGCCAGCAGTGGACCAGATTCGCGAATTGCAGCTCTACGGCGGGCCCAAGGCAGAGCTACAGTTGCGCTTGGCGCAGCGACCCGACAATCGCCTCTCCATCCAGGTGCTCTACGACCTCGCCTTGCGCTATGGAGTCATCAGCCCCCAGGGTGCGCGCGAAGCCTTGGCGCAATTGCCCGCCGACGACGCCAGCGGCGCCGATGCCCGCGCCCTCTTGGAGCGGGTGCTCGAGCAGGGAGAATTCTTCGCCCTGCGCACCCTGCGCTAAATGCGTCTTTACAGCTGGAATGTGAACGGCTGGCGAGCGGCCCTGCGCAAGGGCCTGCGCGACTGGGTAGAGACGGCGCAGCCCGACATTCTCTGCATCCAGGAGAGCAAGGCCGACCCGGCGCAATTGCCGAAGGCGGATGCCGCTCTTGCCGGCTACCATAGCGATTGGGCGGTGGCGGAACGCCCCGGCTACAGTGGTGTGGCAACCTTCGCCCGAAAACCCCTGCGCCTGCTCCAGCGCGGTCTGGGTAAGCCGGAGTACGATCGTGAGGGCCGGGTGCTGGTGCACGATTGCGGCGACTTCGACCTCTACAACGTGTATTTCCCCAATGGCAAAAAAGATCCGCAGCGTTTGGCCTACAAACTTGCGTTTTATGCCGATTTTCTGGCCCAAATCGAGGCCCGGGTGGCGGCGGGACGCCCGGTGATCTTCTGCGGCGACGTCAATACCGCCCATCAGCCCATCGATCTCGCCCGCCCGGCAGAGAATGCCAAGATTTCCGGCTTTCTGCCCGAGGAGCGCGCCTGGCTCGATCGCTGGGCGGCAGCCGGTTGGGTCGACAGCTTTCGGTATCTGCACCCGGATTTGCAATGCTTTTCGTGGTGGAGTCAGCGCACCGACGCGCGGGCGCGCAATGTCGGATGGCGTTTAGATTATTTCTGGGTACACCAAAGCTTGCTGCCGCGCCTGCGTGGAGCGGGCATTGCCACCGAAGTCACCGGCTCCGATCATTGCCCGGTGTGGCTGGACATCGACTAGGAGCACCCATGCGCTGGCAAGAATATCGAGAACTGGCGGCAGGCCTGGAGAGCATCGAGGATTTTTGGCGTTTTGCCTACAGCCGCTTCGCTCGGGCGCAAATCGATTGCAGTCAGGGCTACCAGACCCCCAAGGCCGAGGCCGCCGCCCTGCTGGCGCGACGCCTGAACCTCGAACCCGAAGAATTGCCGGACTGGACCCGTGCCCGCCTGAGCCCAGCGGAGCGCGAGACGGTTCTCGCTGCCTTTTTCCAACGCGAAATTCTGCGCCGACCCACCGCCTATATTCTGCAAGAGGCCTGGTTTGCCGGACTGCGTTTTTACGTCGACGAACGGGTGCTGATCCCGCGTAGCCTCCTCGAACCCTTCATCGAGGCGGGATTTGCGCCCTGGCTGCAGGCCGATCGCGTTGCCCGCATCCTCGAGATCGGCACCGGCTCCGGGTGCATGGCGGTGGCCCTGGCGCAGCGCTTTCCGCAGGCAGCCGTGGATGCCGTCGATGTCTCGGCCGATGCCCTTGCCGTTGCCGCCCTCAATGTCGCCGCCCATGGGCTGGAAGAGCGCATTCGCCTGCTGCAATCCGACCTTTTCGCCGCCCTCGCCGGCCAGCGCTACGATCTCATCGTCAGCAACCCTCCTTACGTCGACGCCGCGGCCATGGCGGCTTTGCCGCCGGAATACTGCCATGAGCCCCGCCTCGCCCTCGCCGCCGGCGCGGATGGCCTCGACTGCCTGTTGCCCTTGCTGCGCGAGGCGCCGGCCTACTTGCAGCCAGGGGGGATCCTTGCCCTCGAAACGGGCGATGCCGAAGAAGCCCTCCTCACCCAGCATCCAGAATTTCCCCTCATCTGGCTCGAGCACCCAGCGGGCGGCTACGGTGCCTGCGTCCTCTTGGCCGAGTCCTGAGCCCCTGCTTGCGGCAAGAGTAGATCGAGAAAGGCGCGCAGGGCATGGGACCCGTACTCGGCGCGGGGATGCACGAGATACAGGGTCCAAAAGAGGCCCTTGGGGGGCTCGAGACGCAGGGAAGCCAAGGGCCAGCGTACCTTGTCGAGCGCCTCGACCGAGGCAAAACCAATCCCAAGCCCGGCGGCGACCGCTTCGCGCAGGGCCTCCACCCCAGTCACTTCGACGGTGTAACTGGGTTTTAGGCCGGCGGCGCTGAGGGCCGCCTCGACGCGACGGCGAATGCCCGAATGCGGCTCCCGCCACACGATGGGTTGCGCGAGGATTTCCGCCCAGCTGGCGCTCTTCTTTCCGGCCCTGGCCCAAGGATGCTGGCGCGGCAGAATCGCCACCAACTCGTCTTCCCGCCAGGGAACCTGCTCGAGGTGCGCGGGTAGTGTCCCGCTAACAATCGCCTCTTCGGTGAAGAGCAGGTCCCAATCGTGCCAATCGAGATCTTCCAAGGCCAAGGCCCCGGTCTGCAGCCGCAATTCAATGCCGGGATAGCGGGCGCGGAATCGTGCCAGATGTTCCATGAGAAAATAATTGGCAACGGTGCTACTGGCGGCAATGCGCAGTTGCCCTTCCTGTTGTTGCTGACGCTGGCTGACCCAGTCCTCGATTTGCTGCAGATCGGCGCGCAACCTTCGCAGCAGGGGGAGAAGACTCTCGCCGGCGGGACTGAGACGGATACCACGACCCTCGCGTAGGTAGAGGGCTTCACCGAGGGCCAGTTGTAAGCGCTGCAGACGGCCGGAAACCGTGGGTTGACTGCAGTGCAGGCGGTCGGCGGCGCGCGCCACACCCCCCTCTTCGGCCACCGCCAGAAAGCTCAGCAAATCCTCGGGGTGCAATTTCATCGAGATTTCCGATCAATCAGCAAAAATAAATCCATTGGATCAATATAAGTCAGAGCGCTAGCTTTGCCTACCAGATCTCTGGGGAGGCTCCGTGTCGCTAGCTGCGCAAAAACTGCCCTGGCTCCTGTTTCTTGGCGTTGGCCTTGCCCTCGGCCTTGGCTCCTTTGACGGTGCGGCCGTGCAGGGCATATTTCCGTACCTCGCTGGGGGTGTGGCGACGAGTAGCGATCATGCCCTTTGGACCCTAACCTATTTCATCGTCAATTGGTCGGTGGGGATTACCCTCATGCCCTGGACCACCGTCCGCTTTGGCCCGCGGCGGGTATTCGCGGCGGCTTGTGGTCTCGCTGCCCTCGGCAGCCTGATCAGTGCCAGCACCAGTAACCTCTGGGTTCTTTTGCTCAGCCGCGCCATGGAGGGGATGGCGGCGGGGCTACTGGTTCCCCTAAGCCAAAGCCTCTTCTTGCGTGCCAGCCCGCCGGCGCGCCATGGCTTGGTAACCGTCCTCTGGAGCAACGCCATGCTCGTGCCCTTTTTCGTCGGCCCGGCCATCGGTGGTTACCTTGCGGTCAACTTCGGCTATCGGTGGATCTTCGCCCTGTCGATCCCGATTTGGCTTCTTGCCGCTTGGTTGGGCGCGCGAGCCATCGCCGAGCCGCCGCGGGAGCAGCGGCCACCGGCCTTCGACGCCCTCGGTTTCCTGCTGCTCTACGCCGGGCTGATGGCGCTGCAAATCGTTCTCGACAACGGTGAGCAGGATGGTTGGTGGCACTCTCGTTTCATCCTGCAGACCACCCTCGTCGCCCTCATGCTGCTCGCGCTTTTTGCCTGGCGGGAGGGCAGCGCCACCCATCCTCTCTTGCGCTTTCACTACCTCCGCCAGCGCAACTACTGGTTGGGGCTGCTCTTGCTGTGTTTGGGCTGGGCCCTATTCATGGGCTGGGCCTCTCTTTTGCCCCTCTGGGCGGAAGAAAACCTGGGCTTCAACGGCTGGTGGGGGAGTACCATTCTGCTGCCCATCGGTCTCGCGGCGGTACCGGTCTCCTCGCTGATGAACCGCCTGCACGGGCTACTCGGCCTGCGCCGCTTGGCCAGTGCCTGCTTCCTGCTCTTTGCCTTTGCCTATGGCCTGGCCTATCTCAGCCCGATGATGAGTCTAGCGGATCTCTTCTGGCCGATTTTCCTTCTTGGGCTCGGGGTGGGCTCGCTCTTTGTTCCCTTCACCCTGATCATCCTTTCTGGAGTTCCCAAAGAAGAAATTCCCTCGGCCAGTACTACCAGTAATTTCATTCGCGTCTTTAGCGCCAATATTGGCGTTACCGTGCTCGAAGTGCTGTGGAGCCGCTGGACGGCGCTGGCGCATGCACAACTGCGCGCCACCCTGCCCGCCGAAGCCGGTATCCCCTTGCCGCAACTGCTGCAGCATCTCGACCAGTTGGCAGCGACCCTGAGCCTAAACAACCTGTTGCGCTTCTCTTTTTGGCTGGCCCTGGCGGCGGCCCTGGTCGCCTATTTCTTTCTCGTGCCGCCGCGCCGTTTGGCCACGGCAACGAAAGATTATGTGGAACTCGAGGAGCGGGAGTTGGGTTCGACCTGAATAGCCGTTGGCTGAGCGAAGCTGATTTCCTGACGCGGGCGGGGGATCTCGATCCCTGCCCGCTCAAGGGCGTCGGCAAGAAGCCAGTGGTACTCGGCTTGGGTTCCGCCAGGGCGCATCAGGGCATCGCGCTCCACCCAAACGATCATCTGACAATCGTAGCCAGCGTCGCCGAAAGCGGTAATCCATAAGCCGGGCTTCTTACCCTCCACATCGAGGGTGTGGGGAGAGCGCTTGGCGGCGGCGATGACGAGCTCGCGCAAGGCCTCGCGGTCGGTACCGTAGGGCACCCGAAAGGGGATGTGCAGGCGCATGGTACTGTCGCTCAGGCTCCAGTTGATGACTTCGCCATTGACGAATTGCGAGTTGGGGATCAGATAATCGACATTGTCGTTACTGCGCACCTGGGTGTAGCGCACGCCCAAGTGGACGACCTCACCGTGCGGACCGTTCTCCTTGATTTGGATGTAATCGC
>NZ_JAVRKK010000099.1:0-8287 GCF_031962545.1 Candidatus Igneacidithiobacillus taiwanensis | reverse complement strand
AAGGATTAGCCACATGCCAAGTGGCGGTTTTATCGCGTAGCGATGATGGCGTATTGGTCTGGATACAGTAACCCCGGACGGTTCCGGGAGCAAGACCCCCGGCGACCCCCGACCGACCCTGCATAGCAAGAGGGGCGCTGCTGACCTGGACGATGAGTCCGTTTCCAACAACCCATCTTTTTGGCTACTTTTCCAACAACGCCCAAGGCCTGCCCAAAAACATTGATCGGGAAGGCTTCGACTGGCGTGTCCATCAAACGGTGATTTGGTGGAATAGAGAGTGTTGGACTTCAGACTTGAAACCACCCCCTTTGGTCAGGTCTCTCTCCCAGTGGCCGGGCATTGGATTTGGCTTTCTTCACGGAAGCGTATAGGTGTGGCCATAAAGTTTGTTACTAGAGCTTCAACGACTGAGTTTCTATTTTCTTCTTTTCCGCCAACATGATAGAAATGCTCCTGTGTAAGAACGTGATATTTTGACCACAAGCATTTCACATATTCATTTTCTCGGTAGTCATTGTGATGCCAAGTCGACAAAATAAATTTTCCGGAAAAGCCTGAGAGCCGGTCAAAAAGCTCTCGTTCGTGACCATCATCCCACCCGTTGTAATAATCTCCATACCGATCAATGTATGGCGGATCGCAGTAAATTATGTCATTCGGTGAGGCATCTTGTATCGTCCTATTAAAATCTTGAAATTTGAATGTGAATTCTTTTTCCTTGATGATCTTACTGACCCACGCAACCTGATTGACAATTTTAGTTACGTAAGCCTTGGTAAATCGTTTGGGTTTTTTACAAAACGGAATATTGAAAATACCATTACTATTAAAGCGGATCATTCCATTAAACCCGGCGCGATTAATGAATAAAAAATCGAGCGGGGAGTGTCCTGCGTTAAATCTTTCCCTGACGAAGTAATAGTGTTTTTCGCCTTTTGACAACAACAATCCCCCTTCGCGAGTAAGAAATTCATTGACCACTTCAGGCGTTATTTCGCCTGACGCTATGCTGGCGTAGAAATTAATAAGGTGTGGGTTTGAGTCACACAAGACGGCGCGCCGTGGCGCGATATTAAAAGCCACGACTCCAGTACCCATGAATGGTTCAATCCATGTGCCGTTAAAGTCGGTCGGGAGTATGCTCTGTATCCAAGGGACGAGCTTTGTCTTTATGCCCTGCGATTTGATCGGCGGCACGCCAACTTTCATGGACATTATTCGCGGTTCCTTTTATCGACCACCAGAGAAACATCACCGTTTTTATATTCGACGAATTCTCGAAGCGTCGATATTTTCTTGGTGCCACCTTTTCCATCTTGGACAGTTATCTTCTTGTAGTTCATCCAATATTCGTCAAACCATTTTTCTCCGAGCTTCGAAAACATTCCATTGCCCGCGATGATGTCGGCTATGTTGTTTATGCTGCCGATGTTGGCTGTGTTGCCGCTTCCGCACTTATCGCTTGCAATCTTCCATTTTTCTGCGACAAAGAAATGGAAGTTTCGTGCCACGGAAGTGATCGAGTGCAATTCATCAATTCCATGGGCTCTTGTTTCGTCGATTGTCGCCCCCTCCGATCTGTCATAAATGATGCCAAGACAGAAATGGCCCGAGTAGCTCCCGTAGGGAAACTGGATGTTCTTCGTGCTGGTTCTATTCTCGAAATATTCGCCATGCGAGCCAAGCGTAAAACCGTTGCACAGGTGTGGCTTTTTTGGGTTTCTGTATGTGGTCTTGAAATCAACAGCAAACTTTACGGACTCATCGTTTGCTTTGACGAACGAAATGTCTGGGTAGTAATTCTGATGCTCTGCGAGAACAACTTTGTACCCGTTGGCCTGAGCAAACGCGAGAATTTTCGGAAAGAGGTGTATCTCAAGTATCTTCGATACGATCTTTGTATCTGACGAGATCGTGTAAACGTTCTTGAAGATGTCGATAAATCCTTTGACCGTCCATTGACCATCGTCACTGCTGACGTGACCTTGTAGTTCGGTGACGAACTGTTCCAGTTTTCGTGCAAATCTTGCTTTTTCCAGTTTTCGTGCAAATCTTGCTTTTTTAGTCATCTGATTACCACCAAAGCGAACGACCGTTTCAGAACATCAGACCTTTTGTTCCATTCTGTCTTGTGGTCCTGGTTGATGGATCGAAGGACAGCCTGATTTTGCTGGACTCTCCGCTTGCCGGTGAGGGTCCGTTATGAGACAAATCGATTCCATTTGGTTGGGCACCAAGCTATCGTTTTTGGTGCTGGACATACTCACGAAGCACCGCATTGATACGACTTTGATAACGCTTCCCTGTGCTACGAAAGAACGCCAAAACATCTGCATCAAGGCGCAATGTCACCTGTTTCTTGTTTTCTGAGGGGATCAGCGCTTCAGGACGGGTCCACTGTCGATTCGGGCGGTCTGGTAAGTCGCTCGTATCGATCTGTTCGTCTGACATTTGCGCCAAGGCCTCCAGACGACGGCGCTGTTTCGCGTCCATCTTTGGAGGATTGGTTAGGTCAAAGGTTTTCCTGATTGTATGACTTTCGCTCACTTTTCGTTGCCTTCCTTGCTGAGATCAGGCGGATCACCTCGCGGTCTTCCCCCCGCACTGTGTAGGCCACTGACAATAGAACGGGGCCAGCCATGCCTACTGTGACCCATCGGTCCTCACCATAATTATCACGCCCATCGTGGGCCTCGATCCTGTTCCCATCCGAGAACACCCAGACCGCATCCTCAAAAGCTACCTTGTGTCTTTTGAGGTTTAGCCTTGCCTTTCTCTCGTCCCACTCAAAATCCATAACTTAATATACTACAAATGTAGCTATATAAAAAGAGAAAAGCACCACGGAAACCATCAACGGTGCGTTACTGGTTGGCGGTGGCGCGGCCTCCGTTTTGCCACTATGGTTATTCGTCTTTGATGTAAAACGTAATTTACATTAATGGACAGGTGGTTACATGACGAAATTGACAATAACAGAGGCTGCAAAGGTAGCCGGAATCTCTCGGATGACCCTCTACAAACATATCAAGAATGGCCTTATATCAGTGGAAAAAGACCAGTTTGGGAAGCCTGGCATCGATACTTCAGAGCTTATCAGGGTCTTTGGTGATCTGAAGGGTGATCTTGGAACAGATGTTGACAGTAAGAACATGGCTTTACAGGCCGAACTTGAGAGCTGTAGGGAGATGCTGTCTCTGGTCCGGCAGGAGTTGGATAGGGCGTTGGAGCGTGAAGTCTGGTTGAAGGCCCGCATTGAGGCCTCAGAACAGAAACTCCTTGCTAGCCAAGAAACCAAGCGCCGTTGGTGGTGGCCGTGGTAGGTTGAGAGCAAGGCAAACCAAAGCCTCTCAAGCGCACCATGTGCCCTTTATCTTGCGTTCATTCCCGTTGGTCAGGAACACCCACTTGGCAGATTCGCGGCCCTGGGAGTAGATTCGCCGAATGATTTTGAAACAAAAGGCATTGCCATGATTCAGGCAACACAATGCCCCGATTCCTGTGAAGCTTTCGCACGGCACTCAGGAGATCGGGGCACAGAGACCGGGGAGGTCCGGGGACAGTATAGCCGTTGCTGTACCCCACACCTAGCCCCCCGGTCCCGTCAACCAGACGCGATGACCGGAGGGCAGCATGGCCGCCCGTAAGCGCAAGCCCCCATCCGCCGAGCAAACAGCCCTCGATTTGGGCATCCCAGTGGGCCTATACCCATTGGTCGAACACTTACCCTATCGGTCCTATTGCACCAATGACTTTGGCGGAGGCCTTCGCATCCGAACCCGGAAGCAGGCCTTGGCCTACCGATACATCCAGCACAATCCGCCAGCGCAGGTCTGGACCATCGTGCTGGACGTGGACCACCGTATTTGCGACCCCGAAACATTCACCTATTGCTGGGAGACCCAAGACCCAGAGGGGCCGACCCCGAACGCCATAGCGATCAATCCGAAAAACGGCCACGGCCACCTGTTCTATTTCCTCGAGGCTGGCGTTACCCGCACGCAGGCAGGCAGGGAAGCCCCTTTGCGCTATCTGGCAGCCATAGAACGCGCCCTATGCGTCAAGATGGATGCCGATCACCTCTATGTCGGCCTTGTAAGCAAAAACCTGATCCACCCGCATTGGCTAACCCATATATTCCATGATCGCCGCTGGACCCTTGGCGAATTGGCGGAGTATCTCAACCTCGATGCGGCCAATGCCCGGCGCTATGTCCCCAATACCCCGGAAGAAGCCTACCAAGAGGGCCGGAACGTGTTCCTGTTCCACACGGCCCGTAAATGGGCCTACAGCGCGATTAGGGACTATTGGGCACCAAATGGCTTACCCCAGTGGCAGGATGCGATTTTGGGGCATTTACGGGCCATTAACGGGCAATTTCACGCGCCCCTCTATGAACCGGAACTCAGGACCATAGCCAAGAGCATTGCCAAGTGGACCTGGCGGCGCATTACGCCCGCAGGACTGCAAGACCTCATCGAGCGCACCCATACGCCAGAGCTACAGGCCGAGAGGGGCAGGCTTGGCGGGCTGGCAGCGACCAATCAGGTAGAGGCCGGAATCGCCAGCGGTAAAGCCCGCAGGCTATCCAGAGAGCGGGACCGCGCTACAGCGCGACTTTTGCGAGCCAAAGGATGGACTTACCGAAAGATAGCCGCAGAGCTTGGGGTGCATCACAGGACGATCGAAAGGTGGTGTCTTGGCGCTTGAACGAGCCTATATCAGATAACAGCCAGCGGGGGCGGCTTGAGCGCAGCGAAAGAACCGCCCCGAATCGGCTGGGCCGCAGGCAGGTAGGGAGGCAAAGCCGACCGGCCACCTGCCGTCGCGGCTTCCACAGAGTTTGCCAATGTTGGCATCGGATTCTGCCGTAGTAGCGGGGAAAGCCAGATCGATAGATCAGAAAACTGAATCAGGCTGGCTGAGGGCCTAGCGAGCGAAGCGAGCGCAGGAACGAGGCCAGCACTACGGGGGAAAGCATATCGGCCAAGACATCGGCTAAGGGTAGCCGAGGCCTCTATGTCCGGCACGGAGGGTGAGGGGTTCCGGGAGAGAGGGTTCAGGCCTGCCACGAAAAATGGCGGGCCTGATTCCCGAATCTTGGAGAGTCCTTGGTGGGGTCATCCACAGGTCTGAGTGTCGCGACTGAGCTATAGGAAATCCCGCTTCTTTGAAGCCACTGTCGACCAGCACTAATCATGTCACGGGTTCCAATTCCGTAATTTCTGGACACAGCTAACCCTCCTTCTCTCAAAGGATAAAAAAATGTTTATTTAAGCCACCTTGTGGATAGAAAGTGGCTTAAATAAACACGGGTGCGAACACCCGTGTTTATATCGATCGGTCTGAAAACCACGCTGTAAATCAAATCTAAATAAAATCGCACGGAATCATTTCCTGACCACTCCAAGACAGGCGCTGAGGTCCGAAGGGAGCTGCAAAAGCAGATCCAGTGATCAGGGCGTCTCCCTCCAGACCCATACCTGCCGTGGTAAGTGTTGGATGCGCGTTTTGACGAGCGGCGCTCGGGAGGGAAGACGGGCCAAACTTAATGGATCGCCGGCCACGCGATGAGCTTTTTTCTGGTGCAGTCGCGGCTAAGCGATTGTGCGATTACAAAATGTCTCTGTAGTGCTGTGCTTGGTTCGCGGTTGACGGGGCCGCGAAGAAGGGTACTCCCAGGGGGACAGTGGGGGTCAGTCGGTGCCGGTCAGGGCGCTGTCGATCCTGGGTCGGGAGGCGATTTCATGCAATTTCATGCGCGAAAATTGCCCTGAAATGCCAGCCGTTATTGGGTTCCCACCGCCCGTCTCTTTCGCTCGCGTTGCTCGCAAAAGAGACGGGCGGCATGGCTTTGCTCGCTCCTGGCTACGCAGTCGCTCGCTTGGTCATGCGTTGTGGTGGGAAAATCTTCGATGGATGTGTTGGCAGACGCTTGCTCCCAGCCTTCGGCGGTCGCTTGGTCTCCTGCTGATATTTGGACGTGACTTGGGTAAGGGTACAGCAAAAAGGATTAGCCACATGCCAAGTGGCGGTTTTATCGCGTAGCGATGATGGCGTATTGGTCTGGATACAGTAACCCCGGACGGTTCCGGGAGCAAGACCCCCGGCGACCCCCGACCGACCCTGCATAGCAAGAGGGGCGCTGCTGACCTGGACGATGAGCCCGTTTCCAACAACCCATCTTTTTGGCCATCTTTCCAACAACCTCCGAGGCCTGCCAGAAAACATTGGCCGAGAAGGCCTCGGCGGGCGTGTCCATCAAAGGGTGGTTTGATGGGCGAGGGTGTTGCGCTTCAAGATCAAAACCTCTATTTCTTATAATTTGAATTAAAACAAACGCTTATAACAATATATTTATATATCCTTGTGTACTTGTTCTTCGGAAAAATAAAGGATATAAACGTATTATTATAAGCCAACATGGTGATCACGATGTCCGACGATCCGATTTCCCTCAATGGACTAAAGCCTGTTCCCCTCGCGGAACTTCGTAAAAGTATTGCTCCAGAGCGGTATCAACGTTCCCTGGTCCACGCCCTTGGTAGCCTCTCTTTTGATGGGTTTTTATACATAGCTGCGGTCATGGCGATCTTTCTGAACCCGCATCCGCTGGCCAAGATATTCTTTGGTCTGCTGGCGGGTTCCGCAGTAGCTTTTCTTTTTATCTGGGGGCATGACGCGGCTCACGGGGCTCTCTTTACCAGTCAACGAGTAGCGCGGATCCTGGGGACCCTCAGCATGCTGCCATCATTCAATATGTACCGACTTTGGTCTCATGGCCATAATCGTGTCCATCACGGTTTTACCAGCCTGAGTACCATCGATTGGATCTGGCGACCCTGTACCCCGGCCGAATATCAGCAAAAAACGTGGTGGCAACGGTGGATCTATCGTCTCGAACGAAGCCCCTACACTTGCGCGCTCCACTACTTGCTACGGGTGTGGTGGCCTGGAATGATCCGTTTCCAAGGGGATGGAAAAAACCGGAAAGCTTTCCGCAACGATAAAATCCTGACCCTACTGTTTTTTGTGAGTTACTCGATCATCGCCTGGTGGCTGGGTGGTTTTTGGACTTGGATTGCGGCTGTGGTACTGCCTTTTGTGGTCTTTAACTACTACATTGCCTTATTTGTCTTTCTCCATCATACCCATCCAGATCTACCGTTTTTTATCCACAAGGAAGAGTGGTCGCCCAGTATTGGTCAACTCCATTGCAGCACCATCGTCCGCTGTTCCCGGATCAGCGAATGGTTGACCCATAATATCTTGATCCATACCCCTCACCATGTGGACCCACGCATCCCTTTCTATCATCTGAAAGCGGCCTATGAAGATCTCCGAAGCCAATATGGAGCCTATATGCAGGAAACTCGTTTCAGTTTTCGAGAGGTGCGAAATATTTTTCGGCAATGCCAACTGTATGATTTTGAAAGCCACCATTGGATCCGTTTCCGCGAACTTGGCTCTTGGCAACGGGCCCACGAAATGGGCGACCCTGTTCACTCATTGGTTGGTCAGCTACCAACTCCATAGTAACTGCGATGCCAGTCCACAAATGCAGAAAGCCCTTCGGCTGAGGTGTCCTGTAAATAGTGGACAGTTCCGTCTCAAGCGACTGCTCGTGAAGGTCTGTGCAAACACAGCGGGTGCCAAATAGCCAATCCGGGAATGCCGGCGTTGGCGGTTGTTAAAAAATATCAATGTACTCCCGAACCGCTGCACAGGCCTCCGATCGGGTCTCGAAGTGCTGTTGATAGACCCTCGTGTTTTTCAAACTGCCCCAGAAGCTCTCGATGGGGGCATTATCGTAGCCATTCTTTTTCCTCGACATGGAGGCGATCAAACCCTGTTGCTGGAGAATGGCGCGGGAGGCCTTGGCGCAATATTGGCTTCACCGATCAGAGTGGTGGCAATGGACTGGCTTCTTTGGCAGCGGGAAAGCCAGAGCGCACCCAGTTAACCAGGGTGCGTCCGTGCGCGTAAATGTAGGGAACAACACTGGGATCTACACTCGATAGCTCTGCATAAACGCCGTCTGGCAACATGGTGAGCTGGACGTGAACAACATCGCGGTACTCGTATAATCGTTGGAAAAGAACATCCCAGGAGCGGATAGCTCTGCCTTTGGAAAAACGTTGTTTCATATCGCGGGCATGGCGTTGCAATATCTGGGCGACTTCGGGATCCGTGCTGGTCGTCCATGCCCTGATACCATCGGATCGATGTTCGGTGCGTCGGCTGATGCTGGTATGGCGTTCCAGTAGAAGACGATAATCGGCCT
>NZ_JAVRKK010000098.1:0-8440 GCF_031962545.1 Candidatus Igneacidithiobacillus taiwanensis | reverse complement strand
ACTTTCTGGGCCTGCCAATAGCTTCTGTTCTGCCGCCTCGATGCGGGATCGCAGCCATTCCTCCCGTTCCTTGGCCTCGGCCAACTGTGCCTGTAGGGCCAGGACCAGCTTTTCCATCTCTTGAAATCGCGCCTCTAACTCTATGTAACGGTTACGAGAATTTGATGTATCTTGCTGCTCATTTTGCGTATCCTCTGGTGTATCGTGCAGTACACCGAATACCCGCATGATCTCGGCAGTGTCGATGATTGGCCTACCCCTATAGTCTCTCTCAACCGTTATCTTTCCGGGATAGATATACCCCCTATAAAGCTGCTGCCTGCCGATCCCAGCTAGCTTTGCCGCCTCTGTAACTGATACTTTTGCCATCGTCTTTCTTTGTATCCCATGGTGTGTAGTTGCGTACGATCATGGCATCTTGGGGGATATGGTGAAAGCGTATGCAGTATCTACCCCGTTCCCGACCAGCGGGAGGAAACGCAAGATAAAGGGTAATGATGGCCTTGGATGCTCTGACCCTGATTTGGTTTACTTGCGATTGGCCCACTAAAGGTCGCCACCAGGGAACGGCATCCAGCCAAAATGACGGCTTCACCGATTTGTCTTATAACCGCCCCTCATCTGCGGATAGGGAATCCACCAAAATCAGGCTATCTGCCGAGCCGTGGGGTAGGCCGACGAGACAGAAGGGCGCAAAAAGTCTGATCGCTGAAGTGGTCACCGTTAGGCGTTCGATGGGTACTCAAAAAAAACAGGCCGGCCCAAAGAAGCGGACCGGCCCATGTTACGAAAACCACTCTCGACTCTTACCAGCGATAGGATGCCAGCAAGTCGAATGTGTTGAAGGTTTCGCTGTTGGCATACTGCCCATTATAAGCAACCTTGGCAGTCCACGGAGAATGGTCCCCTTGGATGGTGAGTCCCACACCCGTATCAACGGTGGCTGAAGGGGCAGCAATGCCGACTTCTGATTCACTCTGGAAACCCAGGGTGTAGACCTGGGATACATGGCGGTTTCCTGCATAGGCGGTACCCCCAACAGAGATCCAGGGAACCAGCGTCAGGTTGACAGTATGGAAGTCATAGCCTGTCCGAACACCTGCGGTGAAGGCTCCGAGATTGGTGTTTATCCCGCCATAGTACAGATCCAGGAGATTGCCCGCTCCGGATTCTTTATACCCATTGAGCCCGGTATGTAGGTAACGGGCTTTTCCATAGGGCATGACAAAACCATTACCCTCGGGGATCAGGTACTGGGCCTGGATACCCGTCCCGAAATACCAGCCATCCGTGAAGCCTGTAGCAGTCTCATTGAGACTAGAGAGATTCCTGGTGCTGTTTTCTTGCAGACCACCGCCCCCCAAGGTTCCGGAGATCCGAAGCTGTCCCTGGGTATCGATGGCATACAAGAAACCACCGAAGTCCTTGGTGTCTACCGTCTGCTGGGAGGTTGTCGTACCCGTACCACTACCGGTGAAGGCTGCACCTAAGACCAGGTGTTGGTTGATGGCCCGGCCATATCCAGCAACGCCACCGTAATCCTCGACATTGGCTCCGTACGCATGACCGAAGCCACCAAAGCCCTTGGTCCACCCTCCTAACCGGCTATGAGTGAATACCCCAGACTTCGTTTGTTGGGCACCATCCATAAGGGTATCTATAGTGGAGAACAGCGAGACATTAGTGGCGTTAGGGCTGTCCACCACGCCATTACCACTATGGAAAGCCTTAGGAGTCCCCTGGATTGTTAGATAGACATCCTCGGGGGTGTAGGAAACAGATGGGTAGATATAAGAAGCATATCCACCAGAATTTTCATTCAGCACCGTAGAGAAGGTACCACTAACTCCATTGCTTGCTGTCAGAATGGTGTACCGCTGGCCAGCATACATAGCATTTTCATTGGCACCGTAAACTTCCAATGTTCCAGCCAAGGATGCCGCACCATTGACCGCCAGCTCATCATTATCCACACCTGCAACCGGAGGGTTGCTGGTCGATGGGCTTACCTGGATGTCCAGGGTTCCCGCAGGAGACTGGGTGTAATTGCCATTGATTGTGAGGATACCAATGGTTCCTCCGGGGAAGACGGTACCGGCATTACCGACGTTGCCAATGATCGCGCCATGACCGCGCAGGAATGCACCGGAATCCACGCTAACAGAACCTGAAAGAGACGCATTGCTGTGGTTGATGTCCCCAACTTCGAGAAGTCCACTCGTGACAGTAGTCCCCCCGGTCGTGCCTCCAGTTCCATTGTCAATAATCGTACCCGCGGTCTGAAGGGCACCGCTACCGAACATACTGCCAGTCAGGGTTAGGGCATTGTTAGTGGTGGGGTCGAGACTGGTCTGGTTGGTCCCGATCAATTCTCCCCCGTTGCTGCCGATGGTCAGGGAATTAGCCAGGGCGATGGACGGAGCACTGGCGTTGATGGATAGCGCGCCACCGTTGAGGGTGATACCGCCCGTACCCAGATTGTCCGCGGCACCAATGGAAGTGGTGCCACCCGCCAGGGTCGTACCCCCGGTATAGGTGTTACCCCCCGAGAGGGTCGTGGTACCACTTCCGGTAAAGGTCATGCCGCCCCCACCAGAGATGACCCCAGAGAAGGTATCGTCATTGCCGTTGTTATTGATCGTGCCAGCACTGATCGTAGTAATGGCAGCCGCGTCGGTGAGACCACTGGTGGTTTCCAGTGTGCCCCCGTTGAAGGTGATACCGCCAGTGCCAAGATTGTCCGCAGCACTGATGGATGTTGTGCCACTATCCAAGGTCGTACCACCAGAATAGGTGTTATCCCCAGAGAGGGTCAGTGTTCCACTACCATCCATAACAAGGGCACCCGTGCCAGATGCTTCCCCAATCACGCCAGAGAAGCTGTCCGTGCCACTCCCCGTGGTAGTAAGGGTATCTCCATTGAGATTGAGTGTACCGCTACCGTTCAGATCGGAGATCGTCTGGGTGGCGTTATCCAGATTCATCGTGGCGCCGCTATCCACGGTCAAGGCCCCGTCGCCCAAGGCTCCACCACTGGCTACGTCCAGGGTCCCCGCTTCTACGGTCGTACCCCCGGTATAGGTGTTGGTACCCGAAAGCGTCGTGGTGCCGCTCCCTGCGAAGGTCATGCCGCCTGCGCCAGAGATCACACCAGAGAAGGTATCGGCATTGCCGTCGTTGTTGACCGTGCCACCTCCACTGCCTGCCGTGATGTTTGCCGTATCGGTGAGACCCTGGGTGGTTTCGAGCGTGCCACCGTTGAAGGTGAGGGCCGCTGATCCCAAGGCATTGTCAGAGGATACCGACAGTGCGCCACTATTCAGATCCCAACCCAAACCGCTGTTATTGGTGCCGGTGATCGTCCAGGTTGTCCCGGAAGTGGCATTTTCTTCCAACTGATTAAAGCCAATGTATTGGGTACCCGTCAGACTGCCGCTTTCACTGGGTACCACATTGGAAACATCGAAGCTCGTACTGGCGCTACCACCCAACGCCAGCGTATCGCCACCGTTGGTCGTGCCACTGGTGCTGACCACATTGCCAGTAAAGGAATATCCAGATTCCAGTTCCAGCGTATTGCCGCCGCCAGAAAGCTGTACGGCATCTGCACCGCCGGCACCATTGATGGCTCCGGCATTGATAATCGTGCTGTTGCCAGTGGAAACGACGCCGTAGCCGCCGGTGCCGTCGGCACCGGTGCTTTCGGTGGCGTAGGAGCCTTGCCCGCCGATGCCACCGGCACCGCCGGCGATCGTGCCGTTATTCGTGATGGTAAATCCATTACCATATACACCGGCACCACCACCGCCGCCGCCGCCGCCGCCGCCGCCGGTGCTTCCGGTGGCGTAGGCGTAGCCGCCGATGCCACCGGCACCGCCGGCGATCGTCACTCCGCTCGCCACAATGTAGTTCTGGCCTGTTCCCGCCGAAATACCTGGAGCGCCGCCAGAACCGCCGCCGCCGCCGTTGCCGTGGCCGCCGCCGTAGCCGCCGGAGCCGCCGGCGCCATAGCCCCCGCCACCGGGTTCGCCGGCACCGCCTGCGCCGCCGTTTACGCCAGAACCGCCGCCCCCGGCGTTGGGGTAGTTAGTACTAATACTTATACCGCCTGCGCCAGGGCCGGCTGAGTCGGCATTTCCCCCGGACTCCCCGGGTGCTCCCGTTATGTTGGTTGTGAACGTCGTCGTACCCGCCATTGCCGGGACGCTAACGCCTGTCCCCAACCCCAACGCCAGGGCAATCAGTCCCACCAGCAACTTGCGATGTTGCTGCCTTCGGTGGCCCGTCACGCTTCCTTTTCTAGGTGCGCGCCCGAACTCTGATGCTACTTGTGGGCTAGCCAGACTATTCTTCCAGATCAGACGATAGATGTGATTCATAACTTCAGTCTCCTTTGGGGTAATACCGCGTCTTGGGAATGCGCATTGTAATTCCAATCGCTCTTTCTATCTTCACAGCACGGGGATCTCTTTACGGATCTGGGATGGATCTTTCCAGAAAGCATCTCCCTGGAATCTCCGAAACAGATCCGGGGGGAGAATGGTTGTGCGCTTCACTGCTTCTATCCGGGGACGGACATAGTGCAGTCCGGGGGTGCCCGCCTTGCGATCGTAGTCTTCGGCGTTGAAATGGATATGATCCAGATCATGGGGAAATGCGGGTTCCTCCAGAAAGGCATATAAAGCTTGTAATGTCTCTTTCGGCTTTGTCACCAGGCTTTCGTAGGTCACCAGGATCAGGCGCCCTGGCGCTTGTTCTCCGTAATACGCCTCCTTCAAAGCGTCATAGGCGTATCCCACCAGGCCTTCCGGACCCGCCAGCCCGTTGGCACGGGTGTATACCGTGCCGCCAGGCTGATAGTCGAAGATCAAGGAAGGCTGGAAGGCATTTTGGCGCACCAGGCGCTCGATACTATCGATGATCCAGGAAACATCCCGCACGCAGGCAATCACCTTACTGTCCGGGAATAACGTCTGGAGCGCAGGGAGACGGGCACACCAGGAGCGGTTGGTATCAAAAACCACTTCCTGCGGTACATCGGCATAGAAGTTCTCGAACAATCCCCGAAGCACCCGTTGCCGCCGCGCATTGCTGATGAATACCGAAAACTCGTTCCGATCGCTCATTCCTCCCAGCAAGGTACGAAACATGCCCGCCAAGGGGCCACTCATATGGGCATGGAACCTAGGATTTTGCCGCAGAATTGCGGCAAGCAGTGTAGACCCGGAACGCGGCATGCCGGAAATGAAATGGAGTTTTCGGTTCATGGGTGACGGTATATCCATATTCTGGTTTTTTATAAAGTATGTGCCCCTTGCTATAGTCAGATATTACCCGCAGTGCTACAGCCATTTCCTCAAGCTATCAGGTAGATAGCAGGCGTCTCGATAGTCCCACAAATTCTACCTTTCCACCAGAGATTACGCAGGAAAACTACCCACGGGAGACTTCCATCAAACCACCGTTTGATGGACACGCCAGCCGAGGCCTTCCCGGCCAATGTTTCCTGGCAGGCCTCGGAGGTTGTTGGAAAAATGGCCCAAAAGATGGGTTGTTGGAAATCCATCCGCCAGACGACCTAGCGAGGCCTCGCCTCGCGCTGGGCGTCTGCGGACTTAGCGCTGTAGGCCTCGAATCCCCCTGCCAATCGCAAGTCTCTGTTCTCGGTCTTTGTCTGCCTGCGCCTGAATCGAAGAGCGCACGGCTGGCGGTAGCCCCTCGATTATCTTGGATAATTTGCTCTCCTCTAGTTTGGTGAGATGGGGCAGCTTTTCCGGTCCAGAGGTGGAGACGTAGGCCCCGACCGGAATGTAGGGGGCATTATCCAGCTTCCTGCTCATTCCGCTGGGGACTATGCAGCATTCCTCAACCCCGCCCCTTTTCCAGTTTCTGACGACGCACAAATGGCCCTCTGCGGCTTTTCCAAGATATGTACCGACCACGAGGCCTCGCGCGCGGCTGTCATCATAGCGTGGTAGTCGGCTCAACCACTCATCGAGACTTTTCTGTTGACCCTCCTTCCACCCTTGATAGACATACTCCCGTGCCTTCTCGATGCCTAGCGGTCTCCCCTCGCGCACCAGACGGCCAAAGCTGTCCTTTTGCTCGTCAGTCATGTTCTCAGGTGCCAACGTCAGTCCAGCATAGCCTAGTCTGTAGCCCAAAGCGGCCAAGTCTGCCTCAACCTGCTCCCGTGTACGTTGGGCAGGCCTCGGTTCTGGGCGCTGGTCCTGTGCAGGCCTCGGCGCTGTCTCCCGCTGCTGTGACGGTATAGGCGGCTGGGCCTTCTCTACCTGCTGGGACGGCATCTCTGGCCGTGTATCCCTCTGCTGCTGCGGTACAGGCTTCTCCACCTTTGGCACTCCCTGGCTCGGCGGGAGCGGTGCAGGCAAAGGGTGATCCTCTTTGGGTGGAGTAGGCTGATCCTTTTGCAGGGTCGGCTGTGGTGCAGGACTCGACGTATCCCTGACCGGCTCGATGGGCTTTGCGGGACTGGGAATAGGCTTGTCCTTGGCCTTGGCGGGCTTCTTGGGTCTTCCCCACTCGGCTCTCGTCTCCTGTAACAGCTTTTCCAGCTCTTTGATGGCTGGGTCGTCTTTTACAGCGTCAAAATCCGGCATGTCGAATACCGGCAGTGGCTCCGCGGCGATCTCGGCTTCTTGTCTGACCCTTTCTTCTGCCTGCCGTTTAGCCTCTGCCTCTCTGGCCTGCCGCTCCGCATCGATCCGTATCGCTTCTTCGGCAGCTTTCCGCTCAGCTTCCTGTCTGACTCTCTCCGCGGCCTCCCTTTCCATGGCCGCACGGGTACGGGCCTCCAGATCCTTATCCGCCAATGCAAAGCCTTGGGAGAGGGCAGCACGGGCTATTTTGGCCTGAAACTCGGCGGGACCCGTCAGGGATAGTGTGCTCCAACCTTTGGCCTTGGCGACCTCCAGAAGCACCTGAATCTCCCGATCCGTGCCCCCTTTCCGGGCAACTACCCGGTCGCCCCGGTCCACTATGTCAATCTCCCGATTGGTAAGGACCAGATGATTCCCCTTGTCCCGCTGCACTCGCACCCAGGGGGCCAGCTTTTCGGCCAGGTCTTTGCCGTACTCCTCCGTTAGTCGTTTACGCCGCCACGCTACCCACTGCTCCCGCTCTGGATAGCGGATACCAGGGCGCTGCTCCGCTGCTGTGGCTCGATCATTCCGGCGAATGTTCCAGCGACCTTGAATCGCCTGTGCATTCCGCCGCTCGTGCCGCTGCTGTTGGGCCGTCAGGATGCGCTCGCGTCTGGCGATCTCTAAGGCCTCCCGCCGCGCCTCTAGCATCCGCCGGATCGTCAGAATTCTCTGTGCCTTAGCTAGTTCTTCAGCTACCAGCTCGGCCTCTCGCTCTGCTGCCCGCCGGGCCTCCAGGGTAGCTTGCCGCTCGGCCTTGGCCTGCTCGTAGGCAATGACCAGGGCGGCCCGGTCTGGTGCCTTCTCCGGCCCTGCGTGGGTGAGCACACGACCCCTCTTGGGCTGCGGGGGGCGATCCAGGGCAGCCGCCCGCTCCTCCAGCACCCGTCTCTTTTGCGGGTCTTGCTCCTGGGCGGCCTGCCGCTCTACCTCCCGCCGCTGTTCCTCCAGGGTCCGGTGGTCGATGCGAACAGCGAGGCCTGCGCGCTCCAGTGCTCGGTTCACCAGATCCTGCCAGAGGGGACGGATGCGGTCGGTCCAGACCGCCTTGTCTCCGCCCTTTTGGAAAGATCGCTCTCCCGTCTTGCGCGCTCCGCCCTTCCCAGGCTCCTTACTGTTGTAGCGCTTGAAAAAGGTCGCAGGTAGCCGATCCTGTCCATCGAATACCCGATCACTCACTAGGATATGGACGTGCCGCCGGTTGGGGTGTGCTGGGTCCTGTTGGTGAATCGCCAGGGTGTAGGGGGTAGCGCCCTCTGCTACCTGGGCCAATTCCCGGGCAAAGGCACTCGCCAAAGCAATCTGATCTTTCAGGGATAGCTCCTCAGGCAGGGCTACCTCCACCTCCCGATAGGTGCAGCCGTTGGCCCGTTCGTACTGATCGGAAGCATCCCAGAATAGGACGGGATTGTCAGCGGCCCAGGCGGGTATATTGCCGGATTCGGCATAGACCAGTTCCGCGGCCTTGTCGATCTCTACCTCTCGTACCAAAGAACCTTCAACCACCCGCTCCCGCGCCGTGGCATACGGCCCCTCCCGCAGCACATAGCGGGCCTTGCCACCGGCTCCCTTGCCGCTGGCCTTGTTACCGCTATGCACATGCAGATGATAGACCGCCATTCTCCCTCCGGGTACAGGGGCGAAGCTCCTGCAGCGCTGGTTTCTTGCAAAGAAACCCTTAAGCGCGCCTGCTTAAAAAGCAGGAAACGGCTGGGGATTGTGGGAAAAGAAATACCCTACCTTTTGCGGACCCGATAGGCCGGTATCGCGCCCAGGTC
>NZ_JAVRKK010000097.1:0-8509 GCF_031962545.1 Candidatus Igneacidithiobacillus taiwanensis | reverse complement strand
GGTGTCGAGATGGTGATGCCGGGCGACAACGTGCAGTTCAAGGTGAGCCTGATTGCTCCGATTGCGATGGAAGACGGTCTGCGTTTTGCCGTGCGCGAAGGCGGCCGTACCGTCGGTGCCGGCGTGGTGTCGAAGGTGGTGGAATGATGGAAGGCTCAAAGATTCGTATACGTCTCAAGTCGTACGACTATCGCATGCTCGATATTTCCGCGGCAGAGATCGTCGAGACCGCGCGACGTACGGGAGCTCGGGTTTGTGGCCCGATCCCACTACCCACCAAGATCGAGCGTTTTACCGTATTGCGGTCGCCGCATGTCGACAAGAATGCCCGCGACCAGTTTGAGCAGCGCACGCACAAACGCCTCTTGGATATCCTCGATCCCAACGACAAGACTGTCGATGCCCTCATCAAGCTCGATCTTGCCGCTGGCGTCGATGTAGAGATCAAGCTGTAAGGAGAAGAAGATGACAATCGGCATGATTGGTCGCAAGGTTGGGATGACGCGGGTGGCGGAAGAGAGCGGCAAGGTCGTGCCGGTAACCGTCGTCCATCTCCCCGAAAACGTAGTGACCCAGGTCAAGACAGCAGAGCGGGATGGCTATGAGGCGATTCAGGTTGGCGTTGGTAGTGTTCGCCCACAGCGCCTCACTGGCGCGATGGCCGGTCACTTCCGTAAGGCCGCAGTGGAACCACGTCGTTTTTTGCGGGAATTCCGTCTGAATGAGTCTGGTTCTTATCAAGCTGGGCAAGAGCTATCCATCGAGATGTTCAATGTTGGTCAGCGCATCGACGTCACTGGCATCAGTAAGGGAAAGGGGTTCGCGGGAGCGATCAAGCGGCATAATTTCCGCAGCAATCGGGCAAGCCACGGTAACTCGCTCTCGCATCGTGCCCCCGGTTCCATCGGTTGCCGACAAACTCCGGGACGGGTGTTCAAAGGGAAAAAGATGGCTGGCCAGTTAGGCAACGAACGGATCACTACCCTTAATCTGGAGATCGTGCGGGTGGATGTTGAGCGTCGCTTGGTCATGGTCAAAGGTAGTGTCCCCGGCGCCAATGACGGTCATGTCCTGTTGCGACCGACGCGTCGCGGATAATTGGGAGCAGCATGATGGAAGTCAACAGTAAACACATCAGCAGCGGCAATGCCGAGACAGTCGAACTTTCCGATGCCGTTTTTGGCGCACCGTACAACGAGCCGCTGCTCCACCAAGTGGTAGTGGCGCAGTTGGCCGGGCTGCGCAGCGGTAGCGCGGTACAGAAAAATCGCTCTGCGGTGCGCGGTGGCGGACGCAAGCCCTGGAAACAGAAAGGCGGCGGGCGCGCGCGCGCGGGTAGCATTCGGAGCCCCATTTGGCGTGGTGGCGGGCGGGCTTTTCCTGGTAGCCTCCAGAGCTACAAGCAGAAGGTCAACAAGAAGATGTGGGCTGGCGCCATGCGTAGTGTTCTGGCCGAGTTGCTGCGTCAAGAGCGCCTGCAGATCATCGCGACTGAGGATTTCCCCGAGCCAAAGGCAAAACTCGGACGCGCCTGGTTAGAGGCAGCGGGAGGCGATGATGTGCTGGTCGTGCTGGCTGAGGCGCCGGTGAATTTCTTCCTGTCGCTGCGCAACTTCCCGCATGTCGGTGTGGCCGAATGGCAGGATGTTGGACCTGCAGATCTCCTACGCTATGGACGGGTCCTCATGGATGTTGCCGCGGCGAACAAGTTTGCGGAGGTGTACGGATGAATAGCGAACGGCAATATCTCGTGTTGCTGGCGCCGGTGATCAGCGAAAAAAGCACGATCCAGACCCAGACGGCTAACCAGTACGTTTTCAAAGTGGCGCGCGACGCGACCAAAGCGGAAATTAAGTCCGCAGTGGAAAAGTTATTCCAGGTAAACGTGCTTGGGGTGCAGACGCTCAATTACGACGGTAAACCGAAGCGGATGGGACGGCAACAGGGACGACGCCCGGCCTGGAAGAAGGCTTACGTTCGTCTTGCCGAAGGCAATAGCATCGACCTCGGCGTCGCCTGAGAAGGGTAGGAGAAATCATGGCTCTTGTTCGTACCAAACCGACATCCGCCGGACGTCGTTTCGTCATTAAAGTGGTCAACACCGATCTGCACAAGGGTGGACCCGTCAAAAGTCTCGTGCACAGCCAGGCGCAGACCGGTGGGCGTAACCATCAGGGGCGGGTGACTCGCCGCCATTCCGGCGGCGGCCACCGCCACCATTACCGCATCGTCGATTTCCGGCGTGATAAGGTTGAAATCCCAGCGCAGGTGGAGAGAATCGAATACGACCCAAACCGTAGTGCGCATCTCGCCCTGCTTTGCTATGCCGACGGCGAGCGCCGGTACATTTTGGCGCCGAAAGGAGTCCAGGCAGGTGATACCTTGGTTTCTGGTGAGGATACCCCCGTCCGGCCCGGTAACTGTATGCCGTTGCGTAAAATCCCGGTGGGCAGCGTCGTGCACAATATCGAGATGCGTCCTGGCAAGGGTGGGCAGCTCGCACGATCGGCTGGCGCCTCAGCGCAGTTGATGGCGCGTGAAGGTGACTATGCCCAGCTCCGACTGCGCTCTGGCGAAGTGCGGAAAATTCATGTATCCTGCCGCGCCACGATCGGGGTCGTAGGCAATGATGAGCATGCGTCGCGGCAACTCGGCAAAGCTGGAGCGACGCGCTGGCGCGGTATTCGCCCCACCGTTCGCGGTGTTGCCATGAACCCGGTCGATCACCCGCATGGTGGGGGTGAAGGGCGCACCTCCGGTGGGCGTCACCCCGTTTCTCCTTGGGGGCAGCCGACCAAGGGGTATCGCACCCGACGTAACAAACGCACCAGCGGCATGATCGTTCGCCGCCGGAAGTCTTGATCAGGTAAGAGGAATTCGTCGTGCCACGTTCTATCAAGAAAGGCCCATTCGTGGACCATCATCTCGACAAGAAGGTACAAGAGGCCCAGGCCAGTAATAGCCGCAAGCCGATCAAGACCTGGTCGCGTCGCTCAACCATCACCCCCGATTTCATCGGTCTGACTTTTTCGGTCCACAACGGTAAGCAACATATACCAGTGGTCGTCAACGAGAACATGGTCGGGCATAAGCTCGGCGAGTTCGCGCTGACGCGGACGTTCAAAGGTCACGTTGCCGACAAGAAAGCCAAGCGTTGAGGGTAAACAGATGAAATCAACGGCGGTATTGAAAGGATTGCAGATGTCTCCCCAGAAGGCTCGGCTGGTTGCCGACTTGGTCCGCGGGCAGCCGGTCGACAAGGCCCTCGACATCCTTCGTTTTACTCGCAAAAAGGCGGCGCTGCCCATCCGTAAGTGTCTGGAGTCTGCCATCGCCAATGCAGAGAACAACGAAGGTGCGGACGTCGATGCCCTTGTGGTCGAATCGATCATGATTGATGGCGGCGCAGTGCTCAAGCGCTTTGCGGCACGGGCGAAGGGACGCGGTACGCGGATTCTCAAGCGCACCAGCCACATCACCATCGTAGTTGCCGAACAGTAAGCGAGGAAAGCATGGGTCAGAAAACCAATCCGATCGGACTGCGTCTGGGAATCGTTAAGAATTGGAATTCCCGCTGGTACGGCAAGGGAGATTTCAAAGACAAATTGTTAGAGGATATTCGTATCCGCGACTTTATTCGCAAGCGGCTGAGCGGTGCAGCGATTTCTTCGATCACCGTCGAAAGGCCAGCGCGCAGCGCTCGCATTACCCTGCACACGGCTCGTCCCGGTGTAGTAATCGGTAAGAAGGGCGAGGATATCGAGACGCTACGCGCAGAGGTGCAAAAGCGTATGGGCGTCCCCGTTCATGTGAATGTTGAAGAGATTCGCAAGCCCGAACTGGATGCCCAATTGGTCGCCGAGAATGTGGCACAGCAACTCGAGCGGCGAGTAATGTTTCGCCGGGCTATGAAACGCGCTGTCACCAATGCCATGCGTTTTGGCGCGCAAGGGATGCGCATCAATTGTGCCGGGCGGCTTGGTGGCGCAGAAATCGCGCGGACCGAATGGTACCGAGAAGGTCGTGTACCATTGCATACCCTGCGCGCAGACATTGATTACGGCTTTGCGGAGGCCAAGACCACATATGGCATCATTGGTGTCAAGGTCTGGATCTTCAAGGGAGAAATCCTCGAGTGGAGCAGCGCCGCTAGCGTTGCCGCTGGGCAGAAGTAAGGAGAGCGGTGATGTTACAACCGAAACGGACGAAATTTCGCAAACAGCACAAGGGCCGCAACCGCGGTCTCGCCACGCGCGGCAACAAGGTCAGCTTTGGTGAATACGGCTTGAAGGCCGTCACTCGCGGGCGGGTCACGGCGCGACAGATCGAGGCAGCGCGACGCGCCATCAATCGCTATGTGCGTCGTGGCGGGCGGATTTGGGTCCGCGTGTTTCCCGACAAGCCGATCAGTAAAAAGCCGGCGGAGGTACGCATGGGTAAAGGCAAGGGTAACCCCGAATATTGGGTAGCCCTAGTCCAGCCTGGCAAGGTTTTGTATGAGATGGAGGGCGTTTCGGAAGAAATCGCTCGTGAAGCCCTGCGCCTTGGTGCTGCCAAGCTCCCAGTGCAGACCATCGTAGTAGAACGGCGGGTGATGGGATGAAGCAAAAGGAATTAGCAGCATTGTCTGCTGCAGAATGTCAGACGCGGTTGTTGGAGCTGTTGGAAGAACAGTTCCGGCTGCGCATGCAACATGGCACCAATCAATTGGCGAATACTGCCCGTTTGCGTGGCGTTCGGCGTGATATTGCGCGCATGCGTACCGAAATTGGTAAAAAGGCGAAGGTGAGTCGATGAGTATGGAACAGAATCCCCGCAGCCTAGTGGGAACGGTAGTGAGTAATCGCATGGACAAGACCATCGTCGTCTTGGTCGAGCGGCGTATTCAACACCCTCTCTACAAGAAATACATTCGGCGTTCCAAGAAATTTCACGCCCACGATCAGGAAAACCAGTGTCAGATTGGTGATACGGTGCGCATTGAAGAGTGCCGCCCGTTATCGAAAACCAAGACCTGGCGTTTGGTTTCGATCGTTGGTCATGCCCTGGCAGAAGAGGTGGCGTCATGATTCAGATGCAAAGCCGACTCGCGGTTGCCGACAACAGCGGCGCCCGTGAAGTCATGTGTATCAAGGTGTTGGGTGGTTCGCATCGGCGCTACGCGGACATTGGCGACGTTATCAAAGTCAGTATCAAGGATGCGGCGCCGCGGGGTAAAGTGAAAAAAGGTGATGTGTACAACGCTCTTATCGTTCGTACCCGCAAGGGCGTGCGTCGCGAAGACGGCTCCGTTATCCGTTTCGACAACAATGCTGCGGTGTTACTGAACAATCAGTTACAGCCGATTGGCACGCGAATCTTTGGCCCGGTTACGCGCGAGCTGCGAGGCGCCAATTTTATGAAAATCATTTCGCTCGCGCCCGAAGTGTTGTAGGAGTCGCGCATGAGCAAGATTCGTAAGGATGACGAGGTAGTGGTCCTCACCGGCAAGGACAAAGGTAAGCGCGGCAAAGTGTTGGCCGTATTTCCGGATGAAGGGCGTGCCATTGTGGAAAAAGTGAACATGATCAAGCGCCACAAACGTCCAGATCGAATGGGGAACGGCGGCGGTATCATCGAGAAGGAAGCGCCGATTCAGCTTTCCAATTTGGCAATTTACAATCCGGCCACTGGCAAGGCGGACCGCATCGGGTATCAGTTCCTCGCCGACGGCAGCAAGGTTCGCGTGTTCAAGAGCAACGGCGAACAGTTGGCCAAGCATTGAGGGGGCAGCACTGATGGAAGCACGGTTGCAAAAAATTTATAAGGAACAAATCGTCCCCCGGTTGATTCAAGAGTTCGGATACAAGAGCGTAATGGAAGTCCCGCGCTTGCAGAAGATTACCTTGAATATGGGTGTTGGTGAGGCAGTCGGCGACAAAAAGGTTTTGGAGGCTGCGCTTGCCGACATGACTCGTATCGCTGGCCAGAAGCCCATTGTGACCACGGCGCGCAAGTCGGTTGCTGCCTTCAAAATCCGCGAGGGATATCCCATTGGCTGCAAGGTGACCCTGCGCGGCGATCGGATGTACGAGTTCTTGGATCGCTTGGTGTCTGTCGCGATTCCGCGGATACGCGATTTTCGTGGCCTTTCTCCCAAATCTTTCGACGGTCGAGGCAATTATTCGTTGGGGGTCAAGGAGCAGATCATTTTCCCAGAGATCGAATATGACAAGATCGATCGTTTGCGGGGCTTGGACGTAACTTTCACCACCACCGCCAAGAATGATGCGGAGGCTCTGGGTCTGCTCAAGGCCTTCAAGATGCCCTTCCGCGCCTGAGGAGAATCGCAATGGCTAAGAAATCGATGATTGCCAAGGCAGCGCGCACCCCGAAGTTTCGGGTGCGCGCCTACCACCGGTGCCAATTATGTGGGCGCGCCCACGGTTACTACCGCAAGTTTGGACTCTGCCGTCTCTGCCTGCGCAAGCATGCCTCGGCGGGGAATATCCCCGGCGTTGTGAAGAGCAGTTGGTGAGGGAAAGATGAGTATTACAGATCCGATCGCAGATATGTTGACCCGCATTCGCAATGCGCAGGCAGTAGGTAAGAGTGTCGTCCAGGTGCCGGCTTCGAAGCTCAAGCGTGCCATCGCGCGGGTGCTCCTGGAAGAAGGGTACATTGCCGAGGTAGCCGATGATGTGCTGGCAGGACACCCGAGTCTTCGCATTACCCTGAAATACTATGCGGGAGAGGGTGTTATCAGCGAGATTCGCCGCATCAGTCGTCCTGGGGTGCGCATTTACCGTGGTGCCGATAGCCTTCCCCGCGTGCGGGATGGATACGGTATCGCCATCGTTTCTACTTCTCGGGGCATCATGACCGACCGCGCGGCACGTGCCGAGGGTATCGGCGGCGAAGTGCTCTGTGTAGTAGCCTAAGGGGGAACTATGTCGCGCATAGCAAAACAGCCGGTTAGTTTGCCGAAGGGCGTAGAAGTTCGCGTCGAAGACACGACGGTCGTGGTCAAGGGTCCCAAGGGTCAGTTGTCCATGCCCTTGCAGGAGGGTGTGGGTATCCGCATTGAAGCAGAATCTGCGGTTCTCGATTGGCAACCGCAGGTCGTGCACCACGCCGGTACCGCGCGTGCTCTGCTTGCGAATATGGTGCGTGGTGTATCGCAAGGCTTCGAGAGAAGGTTGGAGATCATCGGGGTCGGCTATCGTGCCCAGGCTAAAGGCAAAACCCTGGGGCTCAGTCTGGGTTTTTCCCACCCAGTCGAGTATCCCGTTCCCGATTCCATCACCATCGAAACGCCCTCGCAGACCGAGATCGTGATTCGCGGAGTCGATAAACAGCTCGTTGGTCAGGTCGCAGCAGATATCCGCGCTTATCGGCCACCGGAGCCCTACAAGGGTAAAGGTGTTCGTTATGCCGGCGAACAGGTCCGGCGTAAAGAAGCCAAGAAGAAGTAAGGGAGATCAGCAATGGACAAGAATATCAGTCGTCTTCGGCGTGCTAGAAAGACCCGTGCGCGCATTGCCGCGCAGGGCAAGCTCCGCCTTGCGGTCTTCCGTTCCGGGAAACATATCTACGCTCAGATCATCGACGATAGCCAGGGTCGGGTTCTTACGCAGGCGTCTTCCGTGGAGAAAGAGATGCGTAGTGCCTTAAAAAACGGCGGCAGTGCCGAGAGTGCGGCGGCCATTGGCAAGCGTGTGGCGGAAAAAGCGAAAGATCTGGGGATCACCGAGGTCGCGTTCGACCGCAGTGGTTATCGCTTTCATGGCCGAGTCAAGGCCCTCGCCGAGGCAGCCCGCGAAAGCGGACTGTCCTTTTGACGGAGTATTACGATGGCAAGAGAGAATCGGGAGAGTCAACAGCCAAGTGATGGCATGTTGGAAAAATTGATTCACATCAATCGGGTTTCCAAAGTTGTCAAAGGTGGACGACAGTTTGGTTTTGCGGCGTTGATGGTGGTCGGTGATGGCGATGGGAAGGTTGGCTTTGGTCGCGGTAAGGCCAAAGAAGTGCCGGCAGGAATACAGAAAGCTACGGACCAAGCGCGTCGCTATCTAACCCAGGTTCCGCTGATGCGTGGTACCATTCCCTTTCCTGTCGAGGGCAGACATGGCGCTGCGCGCGTGATTCTTCGTCCAGCTCCAGAGGGTAGTGGCGTCATCGCCGGTGGCGCGATGCGCGCCGTATGTGAGGCCGTGGGTCTGCGCAACGTGGTCGCCAAATCGTTGGGGTCGAACAACCCCATCAACGTGGTGCGCGCAACATTCAATGCGTTCGAAAAGTTGGCTACCCCGCAGTCGATCGCGATGAAGCGCGGCAAAACCTTGAAAGAGATTTTGGGGCAGGGAGAGACTGGTCATGAGTAAAATGTTGAAAGTGACCTTGGTGCGTAGCCTGATTGGTGTTACCGCCAAGCACCGTTCGACGATACGGGGTCTCGGGTTGCGGCACACCGGACATTGTGTGGAACTTGCGGATACGCCGGAAGTGCGCGGCATGATTCGTAAAG
>NZ_JAVRKK010000096.1:0-8527 GCF_031962545.1 Candidatus Igneacidithiobacillus taiwanensis | reverse complement strand
ACGCTCTTCCGATCTCCCCGGATCCGGTACCCGACATGTTGAACCTGCATGGCACTCCTCCCTCGCCAAAGAAGTGCCAAAGGTTTGTGAACTTATGCACAGACAACGCGTCAGGCGCGGCGCCGACCGAGCACCACCACATCGCTGCCAAAGGGATGGATACTGGGCTCAAGCCCGGCGGCTGCGAGGGCATCGGCAATTTCTTGTGGCCGCAAAAAATGGTTGCCCTGCACGTGCTCGGTAAGGTTCTGAAAGGCCATACCCCGGTAGGCTGGCTCGCGTAGGACTTGGGTGTCGTCGGGCCAGGCGGGTTCCCAAATGACCAGCGCTCCGCCAGGGCGCAACTCCTGCTCTAGGCGCGTAAAGAGTGTGCCCCGCTCCTCCCACACATGGTGCAGAGCACGATTCATAGCGATGAGATCTGCAGGCTCGGGCAACTGAAAATGATGGATATCGCCCTCGGCAAAGTGCAGTCGCTCTCCCAGCCCCTCGGCCTTGGCAAGCTCTGTGGCCTGACGAACATTTTCCGCAAAACCGTCCAAACCAAGACCCCGCAGACCGGCGCACTGGTGCAAGAGAGCGCGCAAATACCAGCCGTTGCCGCAGCCCAAATCCACCGCCAAACCCTGGCGCGCGTTTATTTCGCTAAAAAAGGGTAAGGCCGGAACGATTTTTTCTTCAAAAGTACGGCGGAAATTGTGCTCCAACATGGCACCAAACCAAGGCAAGATCGTTTCCCGCTCGGCCAAGACCTTCTCGCCAGGGCGCTCGCCGGTACGCATCAGGCCGGCGGCACGTTCGGCCATATGGGCACTTAGTACCGTACCAACTGCGGCGGCCATGCGGCTTTGGGGGTGCTCTGGCCGCATCAGATCGCCGTCTTCGCTGAGGCGATAGGTCTCCCCCTCTTTCTCCAGCCAAGAGAATGCATAGGCGGCATCGCACCAGCGCTGCAGGTATCCGGCATCCAGGTGGGTTTCTTGCGCCAATGCCGCAACCGATGCCGGCCCCATTCGATGCAGAGCCGAGAACAGTCCATTGACTACCCCAATGAAGGCAATATGCAAAGACATAGCGCCTTGCGAACGCGCCCGTAGTTCTTCAGCAGAAATCATTTCGCTTCTCCTTACAGCAGATATTTGAGGCCCACAATGGCCAACACGATCAGGGTACCGCGCAAAAAGGCCTGTTGATTGATTTTGAAATGCAGATGATTGCCAGCCCAAAGGCCGAGCAAGGTCGGTGGCACCAGCAGCAGGAAGCCCAAGGCCAAGGGGCCGGTGAGCAGCGCCAAAAAAATGTACATAAAGGCGCGGATCACATTATCCGACAGGGCAATGCCCTGAAAGGTAGCGCGAAAGGCTCGCTTGTCGAGGTGGCGCATCTGCAAATAGGCAACAATGGGCGGACCACCACCGCCGTAGAGGCTGCCGATGATTCCCCCAAAGGTGCCCAAGGGCACGCCCCAGGGCAGCGATAAACGTGGCAATTTCTCCGGCTTGAGCAACAGGGCGTAGAGCACGTAGGCGAGGATGAAAACACCGAGAAAGCGGGTAAGATCCTGCGCATTGCTATCCGCCAGTACAAAGGCGCCAATCAAGAGCCCCAGCAGACTGCCGGGAAGCAGCCAGCGCAGTTCCGGCCAGCGGATTTCGGAGAAATCGTAGGCACCCAACAATACGGAGCCGAGCAAATCGAGGAGCAGGACTACCGGCACGACCTCCTTGATGGGAAAAAGCAGCGTCAACAACGAAACCGAGATCAGCCCCGAGCCAAAACCGATCACGCCTCGCACGTAAAAAGCCAGAAAGACGATAAAGGCAGCAATCCCCCACAATAGGGGATGGGCCAAGAGACTACTGGCCGCGAGACTAGCGGTGGCGGACAACTCGCCCCCAATGTGCATAACCTGCTCCTATAAATTCTATTGAAAAATAGAGAAAAACGCCTACACTCTAAACCATCACTTTAGCATGGAGCGGCAGCGTCGTGGTCGCGATACGGAAAACGTTCATCAATTCTTTGTTTTTTATAATATTTATTCTGGCACCCTGGATAGCCAGCGAGGCCCGCGCGGAAACCGTGGCCGCTCAGCCCCCCATCGATGCGCGCGCCTACATCCTCATGAACGCCGATACGGGGCAGATCCTGGCCGCAAAAAACGCCTATCAGCCCTACGCCATTGCCAGCCTGACCAAGCTGATGACTCTGTATTTGCTTTTTCAAGACATAAGTAACGGTCATCTGCAACTCCACGAACAATACACGCCCTCCCCCGCTGCCTTACGCACTGGCGGCTCGTCGATGTTTCTGCGTGCTGGGCTGCCCTTTACCCTCTCCCAGCTCATCCTTGGCATGACGGTGCCCTCGGGCAACGATGCCGCAGTAGAGGCCGCGGTGCTGGTGAGTGGTAACGTGCCCAGCTTTGTGCAGCAAATGAACGCCACGGCAAAGCAGCTGGGCATGCTTTCGACCACCTATTACAACCCCGATGGCTTGCCGCATCCCAACAACTACTCCAGCGCCTACGATCAGGCAATTTTGACGCGCAACATCATGCAGCGCTTTCCCGACTTCATGCCCTATTTCAACCACGAGAATTTCACGTACGCCGGCATCACCAGTCCCAATCCCAATCTTCTGGTCGGCCGCGTACCCTTTGTGACCGGCATGAAAAGCGGCTATACCGATGCTGCAGGTCATTGTTTGGTCGTTACCGGAACCCAAGGCAATGTGCATTTGATTGCCGTGGTTCTCGGCGTTCCCTCCTTTCATAATGAGAGCAGAGGCTTTTGGAAAACTTCCTGGGAAAGCCTCAAACTGCTGGACTGGGGCTTTGCTCGCACCCTCTGGTTGCCGCAATTGGAACCCACCGCTGCGGAGCAATGATCAATGCCCGGGCAGCTCCTGCGTCGCGGCCTTGGGCTTGGCTTTCGGGCTACGCAGCAGCAGGATCAGTGGGAATAAGGCCAAGAAACTATAAAACGCGAGAATAAGGGCATCCAATATCCCGCGCATGCCCGCTTGGGGAAGAATGACGAGTTGCCCGAGTATATGCCACGCTTGCTCTGTCTCGCCCAGCCCCATGGCCGCCAAATACCGATGCAAAGCCGGATTGAAAGGGTTAACGTGCCCCCCCATTTGATTCCAGCCCATTTGTTGTCCCTGGGTCATTACTGTCGAGACGATGGCAATACCAATGCTGCCACCGAGAGTACGCATAAGATTGAAAATTCCCGAGCCCTCCGCTTGGTCTTTTGCATTGATGGTAGAAAATGCCAACGTGAATAGCGGAATGCTGACCAGACCCAAACCCAGTCCCCGAATGAAGGCGGGCCAGATGATCCACCACATACTTATATCGAGATTGTATTTCGTGGTATACCAACTGCCGATACTGCCGAAAACGATTCCCACCAACACGATATTGCGCGGATTGATGTTGCGTGTTAGCAAACGGCCGGCAAGCATCATTGCAATCATCGCACCAATACCTTGGGGTGCCATCACCAAGCCCGTGGTAAAGGCCTCATAACCCAGAAAGTCTTCGAGCATAATCGGCAAAATTACCATGGCGCCGAAAAGCGCCAAGCCAAAAATGGCTATACCCACGCTCCCGAGCGCAAGATTGGCATCCTTGAGGAGACGTAAATTCACCACCGGATAATCGACAGACAAGGAGCGCCAAGCAAAAAATAACAGGCCCAAAACGGCAACCAAACTCAAGATGATAATGGCATGCGAGCTGAACCAATCGTCCTGGTTACCTAGACTCAGCACCGCTTGCAGACCGCCAAAACCGACCGCCATGAGCGCAAAGCCCAGCCAGTCGATGCGCCGCGGCTGCTCGCTGCGACCGAGATTGGGCACCGACCGCAGCAATAAAAGGGCGAGAATCCCAAAAGGGATATTGACATAGAATACCCAGCGCCAACTGAGGGTGTCCGTCAACCAACCACCGAGGGTCGGACCCAGGATGGGCCCGACCATGATGCCCATGCCCAAAATTGCCATCGCCTGACCGCGCCTATGTGGCGGATAGGTACTGAGCATGATGGTCTGCCCCACTGGCGCCAGAGAGGCACCAAAAAACCCCTGCAGCAAGCGCCACAGCACGATTTCGGGCAGGCTGTGCGACTGTCCGCACAACGCCGACGCGACGACAAAACCCGCCACGCTCCAGAGCATGACGGCGCGTTGCCCGTAACGCTCCACCAAGAGCCCGGTGAGGGGCAGGAGGATGACGTTGGCGACCATATAGCTGGTCAATACCCAGGTGATTTGATCACTATTGGCCTGCAGCGAGCCGCTCATATACGTGAGCGCGACATTGACGATGGTTAGATCGAGCACCTGCATGACCACCGCGAGCATGACCGCGATGGTGATGACGACCACAGACGTATTCTCGGAATCGCTCATCGGTCTCTCCACGATTTTCTGCAGTGTACTGACCGATCGGTCGGTATGCAACCGAGACGAGCTTGCGCGAGGCCCGATCTAGGGCAGCCAGGCCTTCATCCAATCATCGAGATGCTCTTCCAGCAACCAATACCTGCGCACATGCTCCCGCAAGCGGTCACCCGCCGCGCCAAGGGCGACACGATCCGCCACCGCCTCGCGAATCGTCCGGGTCCAGTCGCGGTAGCGGTTGGCAACACGCCACACGGGAAAATCACCTTGGTAGGGAAAAATGTCCGTACAAACGACGGGGTAGCCGAGAATGCCGTATTCCAGGAGCCGCAGGTGGCTTTTTGCCTCGTTAAAAGGATTCTCCTCCAGCGGCGCCAAGGCAAGGTCGAGATCTAGGCTGGCGAGTTTGGCGGGGTACTGCGGCAGAGGCACACCACCGTGAAACTCGGCAACATAAGGCCGCAAGGCGTCGGGACAGAGCCCAAAAAAGATCCAGTCGACCTCATCGGCCAAGTCGCGGACCACATCGGCAATCATCTCTAAGTCGCCGGTATGCCCTACTCCTCCCGCCCAACCCACTCGCGGCTTGGCGGCACCTCGCCGCGTCGGTTGCAACTTGCCCCAAACGGCATCCTCAATACAGTTGGGCTGCACCCAGACTTCGTCGCTAAAACCTTTGTAGGCTTGGGCGAGAGGCTCCGTCGCCACCACTAACCGATTGCAGAGGCCCGCCGCTTTGCGAAACCGCTTGGCAATGTCCTTGTGGATGTGGGCCTTGTGCAGACTTTTTACCGGCAAGTTGGTGATGAGATCATCGATCTCAAAGACCCGGAATGCTTTCGACAAGGCTTTGTGGCGCTCCAAGGCCTCGATCTGCGGCCACTCCATTTGCCGCTGCAGGACGATACTCTCCGGCGCCATGCGCGCCATTTCGGCCGGCTCAAAAATGCGCATGGTTTCCCAACCCTGCACCCGCCCGGCCTGCTGCAGGGCTCGCATCGGGCTGATGATGCGATACTCGCCGCAACCCTCGCGGTCGGCAGGATGCACAAGGATGCGTGGGCGCGGACGCCAGGCGGGATCCCAGGTCAACGCAGCCTCGCTCTCGATGAGAAAATCGGTACTGGCAAGACTCAGCTGGCGGTTATAGGCAGGATCAAAGGCCAACTGCGGCATCCATTTACGGTAAAACGCCATCTTTTCGCCAGCAAAGCGTTTTTCCTTTTCCGGATTCGGTTTCTGCTCTACCTCGCCACGCTGACTAGCCGACCCTTCGTGCAGCAGCATGGCCCAAGGGGTAAAAACAATTTTCTTACCCAACGCACGCACTTTGAGACACAAATCGATGTCGTTGTAGGAAACCTGAAAACTCTTTTCATCAAGCCCGCCAACGTCGACATAGAGTGATTTGGCAATCAGGAGGCACGCGCCAGTTACCGCCGATAAATTCTGCGTGAGCATGGCACGGCCAAAATAGCCGCGATATTCCGGGGGTTGACCAATGAAAGGGTGTTCCGCCGGCCCTTTCATGCCCAATATCACGCCCGCATGCTGAATTTTACCATCAGGAAAAAGCAATTTGGCGCCAACGATCCCCACCTCCGGCCGCAAGGCATGGCTCACCATTTCGTCCAGCCAATCGTCATGCAAGGCTGCGGTATCGTTATTGAGCAGCAGAAGAAATTCCCCTTTAGCCGCCGCCACTGCGCGGTTATTCATCGCCGAAAAGTTGAATGGACCGGGGTGCTGCAGCACCCGAAGACGACCGCCCAGGCTTTCTTCTTGCGCCGCCAGCAATTCCAGATATTTGACGGCTTCGGGATCATCGCTGCCATTGTCGACAATCAGTATTTCGTAGTTGGGGTAGCGCGTTTTTTCGATAATCGACTCGACACAACGCTGAAGCATACCCAACTGATTGCGGGTGGGCACAATGATGGAGACCACCGGCGTTGCGGTGAGGGGATAACGGACGCGAGTAGAGGGCGGAAAAGGACCAGGGAGAACCTCGGCCGCAATTCCCAATCGTTGCAGATGTCGCTCGAGAGCGCCCTTGCTTGCCGCCAAAATTTCCTCGATGGATTTGCTGCAGTGTCCACCGCCTTGCAAGCGATGATAGAGCACCTCGGGAATATGCCCTATTCCCGCATCTCCTACCCGCTCCCAGGCACGCAGCACAAGATCGTAGTCCTCGGCACCCTCCGCGGCAGGATCAAATCCCCCCAGGGCGGTAAAGAGATCCTTCTTGATCACCAGCAAACCGCCAACATAAGGCAAACTACGCAGATAATCGATGTTGCAATCAGGCTTACAATGCGGGTTCACATACTGCCCATCGGCCGTAAGGGAATCCTCGTCGGTATAGAGCAACTGCCATTCGGGGTGCTGCTCAATCGCCTGCTGAATGCGGAATGTTGCATCGGGAGACAATTGATCGCCGGCGTCGATAAAGGCAAGCCAGTCGGCTGTGCAATCGAGAAGCCGAGCGTCTGCGCGGGCGAGCCAAGCACCCTCTGCTGGCCCAGTTTCGATTTGCAGTAACTCGACTTTCTGCCACTGTGTAGATAAGGAACCTATCGTTCCTTGAGCAGATCGATCGGCATTTAACAACACTGCAAACGTGATTCGAGGCGGTATCTGGTCGGAGCTTTGGCAAGCCTGTGTCGCCCAGGAATGTTCCGATGGAAGCCAGCGGGACTCGGGTAGCCAGGTAGTCTGCACCACGACGGGCTGCGCGACTGACGAAGATGCGGCTCCGGACATGTGATCGCGAGGCAAGTCGAGTTCCGTAAGCTGGGACCAACGCGGCGGAGCACTGGTGACAGATACTGGAGCACCCTCACCCAAGGCGAGCCGCTCACGCCACTTATTCGGCGGGCGACGGTCCAGCTGCCGCAACGTCTCTGCAATAACCGTGGCCGGGGAGATCGCCTCCATACAGAACGATTTTCCGAACTTGCATCGTGGATTGACGTTGGGGGCAGGAAGATCATGTAGGCAACCAACGCAATCAACCGGGGAGCGCAGCGCGATCTGCTCCGCACCGAAAGGAACACGTAACCGAGGATCAGCCATCCCGTAAAGACCAACTGCCGGAGTGCCAACCGCCGCCGCGACATGCAGCAACGCCGAATCCGGACCAACGATCAGATCGGAGACCGCAATAGCAGCCGCAGTTCCACGCAGATCTAACTTGCCGACCAAGTTGAGAATGCGCTGACCCGCAGGGGGGTGGAAGTCGTTGCCGGCGCCAACGGCAATCAACCCTACGCGCGGATCCGCCTGAAGCGCAGTGATCCATGTCTGCCAATGCCCAACTGGCCAACAGCGGTCCGGTGTTGCGCCCATGTGCATCGCAACGATGCGTGTAACCGATCTCCAGCCATCTCCGCCAGATGCAAATAATTCACCAACCGTCTTAAAATCGCGCCGTTCAATGTGAAGCTCGAGTGCCGGATTAGGCAGCGCTACACCTGCAGCCTCGGCATACGCAACGAGGATATGCTCCTTTGGCCGCCGCTCATAGGCAGTATCAAGGTCGATCAGCACGTCATCATGACGAGGGCGGAACCCCGACGATGTAGCCATCAGCAGATCGATGTTTGGGTTGCCAGCAAAGACCTCGTTGATATCTGTCGAGACCACGAGAATATGATCAGGCAGCTTGTTGCGAACCGCGCGCACAATCGGTGTAGTCTGAAGTACGTCGCCGCGTGCATAGCGACGCTGGACTACGACGCGCGGGCGACGCGGCGCGTCGCGTGCCTCGGAAAGGAGTATCAGGTAGTCTTCATCACTGTCCGAGTCAGGTGCAAGTAGCGGGGAGATCTTGGCCGTCTCGAACGCGTCTTCATCGAAGGATGGACGTGCATAACGAAAGAATTCGGCTCGGTTAAAGTGCGGGGCTAGAAAATCTCGAATACGCTGGTAATTCCATGCGCTCCAGTGATGGGGATTACAGTGGAAGCCGTGCCAACGCTCACATGGTAGCGAGACAAGCATCCTACCGCCAGGAGCTGTATGCGTCCACCACCTTTGGCACTGTGGTAGATGTTGGAGGAGGAAGGATAGCGGTGGTTTCTGTCCGAGTCGATGGTGTGGCCGTTCGGCGTTG
>NZ_JAVRKK010000095.1:0-8814 GCF_031962545.1 Candidatus Igneacidithiobacillus taiwanensis | reverse complement strand
ACCCGGTAAAACCCCCGGATCCGGTACCCGACATGTTGAACCTGCATGGCACTCCTCCCTCGCCAAAGAAGTGCCAAAGGTTTGTGAACTTATGCAGGCAAGGGCGCGCTGGTATAAGCGGCGGTGGGGTAAGGCGCTTTGTGCTTCGGCAATGCGCACAGCCTGCGCCAGGGGTAGCTCGGCAAGCAGGGGGCGCAGCAGCTGGTCGAGATCGGCTTCCGCGGCTGCGCTGGCTGCCGCTCCGGCCACCACCAAACACATCTCGCCGCGCTGGCGCTCCGGGTGGGCGTTGAGGGTGGCAAGAATTTCCCCCAAGTTCTCGCCAATGCCCTCCTCGTGGAGCTTGGTCAGCTCGCGCGCCAGCACCGCGCCGCGCTCGGCGCCGAACCGATCGCACATTTCTTGCAGGGTATCCAGAATGCGATGGGGTGCCTCGTAAAAAACCAAGGTGCGGGTCTCTTGCGCGAGTTCCTGTAAACGCTGTTGGCGCGCTCCGCTCTTGGCGGGCAAGAAACCTTCGAAGCAGAAGCGGTCGGTGGGCAACCCGGCCAAGGCAAGGGCGGCGAGGAGCGCGGAGGGACCAGGGATGACGGCAATCCGCACGCCGGCCCGACGGAGCTCGCTAACCAAGGGATAGCCGGGATCGGAGATGAGCGGCATGCCGGCATCGGAAATCAGCGCCAGGTGCTCACCGGCGGCGAGCCAGGCGAGAATGCGCGGAATCTGCTCGCGCTCGTTGTGCTCGTGCAGGGGCTCGGTACGCGGCTGCAGGCCGATGCTCTGAAAGAGGCGTTGGGCGTGGCGGCGATCTTCGACCAAAATCCGGTCGGCCTCGCGCAGCACGCGCTGGGCGCGCGGCGAGAGATCCTCCAAATTGCCGATGGGTGTGGCGACGATATCCAACTGGCCACGAGTGATTTCTGCCCTTTCCATCTAATTGCGCACCTGCGGTCTTCTCCCTACACTCTTTCCATGTTCAAACGCTTCCTTTCCACTGCCTCTACCTTCGGGCGCTGGCCCTTGGCGCTGCTGCTGGCAGCGCTGCTCAGCGCCTGCGCCAGTATGCCACACTCCATTGGGGAGGAGAGCCACAAGCACCCATCGGCGCCGGCGCCTGCACCCGTTGCCGAAATCAGTCAGGCGCAGGAAGCCGACCAGCTACTGGCGCAAGGCAAGGATCTTGCCGCGGCCAAGGCCTACATCGAAGCCGCGGCGGCAAGCGGCGCCGACAAGCAGCTCGACTATCTGAGCAAGGCTGCCCAGGCCTCGCTGGCGGGCAACCGACCACAAGTGGCGGAATTGTTGAGTGCCGAAGTCTTACGCCTGAGCCGGGAGCCCGCGCAACGCGCCGAGGCTCTTTGGATACAAGCGCAAGCCTATGAGCGCGATGGGCAGACCAAACTCGCGCGCGGCGCTCTGGCGAGTTTGATCGCCATCGACACGGTCTCCCCGGAGCGCCGTGCCGAGGCGATGGGAAGGCTGGCAAAGATCTATGAGGCCGAGAATCACGATCTCACCGCCCTGGATTTCTTGGTCAAGCGCGACGCGCTGCTCACCGGGGTCGCCAAGGCCGAGAATCGCCGCCGCATTCATGCCCTCCTCGACGCCCAGAGTTCGGCAAAACTGCGCAATTGGCGCGGTCGCAGTGGCGATCCGGTGGTGCAAGAATGGCTGGCGTTTGCGCTCATTGCCCGCGAGCACGTTGAGCCTGCCAATCGGCAAGCCGCCTTTGCGGCCTGGCTGCAGGCACATCCGGGGCACCCCGATATCCATTACGACGACGCCAGCGCCAACAACCGTGCCGCGGTTCTGGCACGGGGTGCCATTTGTACCCTGCTTCCCACCTCCGGCCGTTTTGCCAGCGACACCACCGCCTTCGTCGCAGGCCTGCAGGCCGCGGCGCAACAAGAGGCGGGGCCAGCCATCTATCAATTGAGCGACAGCAGCGATCCGGCCCTGAATGCCACCGAATACGCTGCCGGGGTGGAGGCCGGTTGCGCCGCCTTCGTCGGCCCCGCACTGCCGCAAGATATCAATGCCGTGCTTGGCGCCAGACACCCGAGTAATCCGCCCATTCTGCTCCTTGGGGCGGCACAGCCCCACTCGCAGCCCGGAGTCTACGACTTTGACATCAGCCTGCGGGTGACCGCTCGCCAAGTGGCGGAAGACGCGCTACGGGCGGGCTATCGCCAGGCGGCCGTGCTCTATCCCCTCGATGCCGAAGGGGCCGACATGCAGGCGGCCTTTCTCGAGGCGTGGAAGAAGGGTGGCGGCAGCGTGGTGGGAGTCGCGCACTATCGCGATGGCGACACTGCCAGCGCCGTGCAGCGAGCCCTCGGCGTCGCACCATTGGGTGCCAAGACTTTTGTCTTTCTCGTCGCTCCTGCGCAGCGCCTCGCCGACATCATCAGCACGATTCGTGCCCAAACGACGCAGCCGATTCTGCTGGCAGGCATTCCCACCTTTGCCGCAGAGCAGTCCACCAGTATCAGCGATGCTCGGGTCTATGCCTTGGGTTCGCCTTGGGTCTTCGATCCCCAAATTGCCGGTGGTCCGGTAGCACAGGCAGTACGCCAGAGTCTGCCGCAGGCGAGTGCCGCCCAATGGCGAATGGCCGGCCTCGGCGCCGAGGCTTACGGCCTAGTCGCCAAGATCCTGCATATCGCCAAGCCTGCAGGCGCCTCGCCAACGGGGGCCCTCAGCGATCCGCATACCTTGCAAGAGAACAACAAGCGCGACCTACGCTGGGTACGTTGGCATAATGGCAACATCGAGGTTCTGCCCGCCCTGCCGGAGCCGTGAGCGATGCCGTCCCCAACCCAACAAAAAGGCAAGATCCACGAGGCGCGGGCGCAGGCCCTGTTGCAGGCGCGAGGGATGCAAGCAGTGGAGCAGAATTTTCGCTGTCGCTCGGGAGAAATCGATCTCATCGCCCAAGACCGGGATAGCCTCGTCTTTGTGGAGGTGCGCAGCCGCGCCCACGATCGCCAGGGCAATGCCGCTGCCAGCATCGGGCCGCGCAAGCAACAGCGCATCATCCGCGCCGCCCAGGTCTATCTGCTGCGCCATCCCCAGTACCAGAGCTGGCCCTGTCGCTTTGACGTGGTGAGCTTTGACGGCAACGAAGAGGGCGAGTGGATTCGTGACGCCTTTCAGGTGCCCTACCGATGACGACCTCCATTTTTTGGCAAAATCAACTCGCAGAGCATCGTGCCCTGCTGGCGGACTTGGACGCCTTGGCAGGACCCTGCCGACGCGCCGAAGAGAAGATTTGGCAGACCCTACAAGGTGGCGGAAAGCTGCTCTGCTGTGGCAACGGCGGCTCGGCGGGGGACGCCCAACACATTGCTTCGGAACTGGTCAACCGCTTCGAGGGTTGGCGGCGCCCCCTGCCAGCCATTGCCCTGGCCTGCGACGGCGCGGTGCTGACCTCGATTGCCAATGATCTTGCCTACGAGCAAGTCTTTGCCCGCCAAGTGGCGGCCCTGGGCCAAGCCGGAGACGGCTTGCTGGTTTTCAGCACCTCGGGCAACTCGGCCAATATCCTTGCTGCCGTGCGTGCCGCCCAGGAGCGCGGCCTGTGGATCCTCGCCTTTACCGGCCGGGATGGCGGCGCCTTGGCGCCGCTGCTGCGCCCGGGCGACGTCGAGTTGCGGGTAACGCACGAGCGCACCGCGCGTATCCAGGAAGCGCATTTGCTGCTCATCCACAGCCTCTGCGCGGCCATCGACGCGCAAGCAGCAACACCGCAGGCGGCAACTCTCGACGACAAGATCATCAACGACTGGGGGCAACTTGCCGCACGTGTGGCCGCACGGCGGCCCCTGGTCTTCAGCAATGGCGTCTTCGACATTCTGCACCGGGGGCACGTGCAATACCTGCACGAGGCGCGCGCAGAGGGGGCTTGTCTGGTCCTCGCCGTCAACAGCGACGAATCGGTGCGACGACTCGGCAAAGGTGCCGATCGCCCCATCAATAGCCTGGCCGATCGGCAGGGGGTGCTCGCCGGCCTCGCCGCTGTCGACTTCGTCACCTCCTTTACCGACGACACCCCCCTACGCCTGATCGAAACCCTGCGGCCCGATGTGCTGATCAAAGGCGGCGACTGGCCCGTTGAGAAGATTGTGGGTGCCGCCGAGGTGCTCGGCTGGGGTGGGCGGGTGCTGAGCATCCCCTTCCGTCATCAGCGCAGCACCAGCGCCCTGTTGGCACGGATTCGTGAGCGCCAGCCATGAGCGAAGACGCCATTGCCGCCCTCAAGGCCAGCCTGGGTGCGGAACGTGCCCGCGACGATCTCGCCACCCGCAGCCTCTACCGTAGCGACGATACTCCAGAGGAGCATCTGCCCGCGGTGGTGCTTTTTCCGCACAGCCACGAGGAGGTGCAGGCCATCGTCCGCATCGCCGGCCGCCATCGGCTGCCGCTCACCCCGCGCGGAGCGGGTTCGGGGAATGTGGGCGGTGCCTTGCCGGTGCAGGGAGGTGCCGTGCTTTCCTTTGAATGCATGCAAAAGGTGCTCGAATATTCTCCGGCGGAGCGCCTGATTCGCGTGCAAAGCGGCTGCATTACCGGCGAAATCGACCGAATCGCGAGCCGCGATGGCCTCGCCTATCTCCCCGACCCCGGCAGTAGCCCGTATTGCCGCATTGGCGGCAACTTGGCCATGAACGCTGGCGGCCCGCATGCGGTGAAATACGGCGTCACCCGTGATCACGTCCTCGCCTTGCGGGCGGTGACCGGGCGGGGGGAAACCCTCGATACCGGCGTGCGCACCAGCAAAGGGGTGGTCGGCTACGATCTCACCCGCCTGTTGGTGGGCAGCGAAGGCACCCTTGCCCTCATCACCGAAGCCACGCTGCGCCTGCTGCCGCGCCCCGCTGGCCGCGCCCTGCTGCGTGCCGCCTTCACCCACAGCCGCGACGCCTGCGCCGCCGTCAACCGGGTAATGCAGCAAGACCTGCTACCGAGTGCCGTCGAGTTCATGGATGCTCGTGCCCTGCAAGCGGTGCGCAGCATGGGCGCGGCGGCGTCCTTGCCGGCAGCGACCCAAGCCCTGCTGCTGGTGGAAGTCGATGGCGAACTCGAGAGCCTGCCCCGGCAACTGACTCGCATGGCGGCGGCCCTCGACGGCGCTGGCCTGCTGCAATTGGAGCAGGGCCAAGACCCCGATGCCATCGCCGCCCTGTGGACGGCACGCAAGGCGCTGTCGCTGGCCACCAAGGCGATGGCGCCGCGCAAAATCAATGAAGACGTCGTCGTTCCCGTGCCTCGTCTCTGCGAACTCCTGACCGAGATCGAAGCCATTGCCACCGAGGAGCGGCTGCAGATCGTCAGCTTTGGGCATGCCGGCAACGGCAATCTGCACGTCAATTTCTTGGTGGACCCTGCCGACCACGGCGAGATGCAGCGTGCCCAGCGCGGTCTCGATCGGCTATTCCGCAAAGTCCTTGCCTTGCAAGGGACTCTTTCCGGCGAACATGGCATTGGCAGCGTCAAGCGAGCCTTTGTTGACCGCGAGCTGGACCCCGTCAGCCTGCGGCTGCAGCGCCACATCAAGGAACTCTTCGACCCCTTTGGTATCCTCAATCCCGGCAAGCTCTTTCCTGATCTGCCCGCATGAAAACCCTCCTGCATGCCATCCAGCCGGTGCGACAGATTCAGCTCAAGGGTTGGGCTGAGTGCTTCGACATGGAGCGCGTCTACGAAGGTCCCTCGCACCGGCTGCTACGCGAGGGCGAGACACGGGTGGTGCTCTTTCGCTCCGGGGTCATTTGCTTTTATGAAGCGGGGCCGGCTTTGCAGGCACGCATCATGGCAGCGGTGCAGGCGCATTTTCCCGTCGTCGACAAGGTCAATGTCGAGGAGATCGAGCTGCGCCTGAGCGAGCGCGACGGTGTCGGCAAAGAGGCGGTGCAGCTGCGGCAAATCGACGACGAACGGCTCTTTCTTGTGGCCCTGCGCCTCGCCCAGAGCTTGGCCTTGGAGATGCACGAAGAGGCCGTCGAAAACCTCCTCGAAACCACCCTCAACCTCCTCTCGGAAGTGACCCGCAGCGGCCGCCTGCCGGGTCGGCGGGGCGGTTACTTGCGCTTTCTCGCCTCGACCTCGGCAACCCGCACCGAGATCCTTTCTCGCCTGGCGGTGCTCGATAACCCCGACATCGTCTGGGAGACGCCCGGCCTGGAATTGCTGTCGCGGGAGCTTTCCGCCGATCTCGAATTGACCAGCCGTTTTCGCGCCCTCGACGAAAAGCTCGACGCCATCCGTGAGGGGCTGGAGGTAATCGTTGTCGCCAGCCGCCATGAGCGCGAAACGATTTTGGAATGGATCATCATCGTCCTGATTACGGTAGAATTGCTCGTCATGTTGGCGGGGTACCTGTGGTGAACGAGGCGGAAGAATTTTCTCTGGACTTGCAAGACCGGGTGCACACTGGCAGCGGGCGTATGACTCGCCTGGCACGCAGCAACGACCCTGCACAGGTTCTGGTGATTGGCCCCTCCTGGGTAGGCGACATGGTCATGGCGCAGGTGTTGTTCCAGATCATGCGCCGGCGCTGGCCGCGGGTGCAGATCGATCTCCTTGCCCCGCCAGCGAGCAGCCCCCTGGGCGAGCGCATGGCCGAGCTGCGCCAAGTCTATACCCTAGAAATCCCGCACGGACGACTAGGCCTGGCCGCACGGCGGGCAATGGCCGAGCGTCTGCGTCCAATCGAGTATGACTGGGCCATCTGCTTGCCCAATACCTTCAAGTCCGCTCTCATCCCCTATTGGCTGCGTATTCCCGTGCGTAGTGGCTTCAAGCGCGAGTTCCGCGGCTGGCTCCTCAACGACGCCCATCGCCTGCAGCGTCGAAAGCTACCACGTACCGTCGACCAGTATGTTTCTCTTGGTCTGCCGCCACGCCTGCCCCATCCGCATTTCCTGCCGCCGCCGCGCCTGCAGGTGGACACCCTCGCCCGCGATCTGGCCTGCAAGGAACTCGGTCTGCCTGCAACTGCAAGGCCGGTGGCCCTGGCACCCGGAGCAGAGTACGGCCCGGCCAAGCGCTGGCCTCTGCGCCATTGGATTCGTTTGGCTACCGAGCTCGTCGCGGCAGGACATGCCGTCTGGCTCTTTGGCAGCCCCAAGGATGCCCCCATCACCCGCGAAATTGCCGCCGCCGTGCCCGCCGTCGTCGATCTCGGCGGCCGCACCAGCCTGTTGCAAGCACTCGATCTCTTGTCCCTGGCGCCGGTCACGGTAAGCAACGATTCCGGGCTCATGCATGTGGCCGGCGCCGTTGGTAGCCGAGTCGTCGCCCTCTACGGTCCGACCTCGCCACTCATGACTCCCCCGCTCTCGCCTGGGGCGCAAATCCTCCGGCGGGAAATCTCCTGCAGCCCTTGCGGTAAGCGCGAGTGCCCGCGGCAACACCACCGCTGCATGGAAGAGCTGGAGTCGGGCCCGGTGGCCGCACAAGTAGAGCAATTGCTCGCCGCAAGCGCGTAGCAAAAGAGCTTTCCCTCTTTTATACTGCTGTCAGGGCCTCTGGGAGCGTAGAGATGGGCGAGTTCGACCTGCCAGTCGATGTGTATCGTCTCGACGAAACCGAGGTCTTGCGCGCGCTGGAAACGCGGATTGCGGGATTGCACTCGACGGAGGCCAGCGAGCGGCTTGCGCGGTTTGGCGCCAACCGTCTCCCCTCCCGCCCCGGCCCCACTTGGTTGCAGCGTTTTCTTCGCCAATTTCAGGATCCCCTGATTTACGTCCTGCTCGCTGCCCTGGTCGTTACCGTGGCCCTCGGGCATTTTCTCGATGCGGGCGTCATCCTCGCCGTTCTCCTGATCAACGCCCTCATCGGCATCCTGCAAGAGGGGCAGGCGGAAAAAGCCCTGGCCTCCATTCGGCGCATGCTGCGCCTGCAGACGCAAGCCTTGCGGGATGGCGCTGTCAGCGGCCACCAATATGGCGCCATTTCAGGGTCGGCATAATGGCGCCACTCTAGGGTCGGCATAATGGCGCCACTCCAGGGTCGGCATAATGGCGCCATCTGAGGGTCGCTGTAATGGCGCCACTTCAGGGTCGGCATAATGGCGCCACCAACGATGCCTGAATAAGGGTCTCGAACTTCGATTGGATCCGTTATCGTCCTCAGCTTTTGAGGAGGTGACCATGAGCAACAGGAGGTTCGAGATGTTTACCATTCGCCAGATATTGGTACGGATGCGCCAGGGGGACACGGACCGGGAGATTGCCCGGTCTGGCCTCATGGGCCGTAAGAAGCTGGGTGCTTTGCGTCGTGACGTTGCCCAGCGGGGTTGGCTGGATGCCCATCAGCCTCTGCCAGACGATGCGGAGCTGGCAGCCGCGCTGCAGCATCGGGCTCAGCCTGCATCAACGCAGCATGGGTCTTCCCTGAAGCCCTTTGCAGCCCAGATCGCTCGGTGGGTAGCGGAAGGCATTCAGGGTACCACCATTCACGCCGCATTGGTCCGCAATCATGGTTTCACTGGCAGCTACTCCGCTGTCAAACGGATGATCCGCCGGATGACACCAGCCACGCTGCCCAAGGCCACCATGCGTCTCACTTTTGCCCCCGGTGAGGCTGCCCAGGTGGACTTCGGTGCCGGCCCGGAGTTGGTAGACCCCGCCACCGGCGAGATCCGCAAGACCTGGTTTTTCGTGATGACGCTTTGCTGGTCACGGCACCAGTATGCCGAGATCGTCTGGGACCAGAAGGTCATGACGTGGCTTGCCTGCCACCGGCATGCCTTCCAGTGGTTCGGTGGGATTCCTGATCGGATCATCATCGACAACGCCAAATGCGCCATTA
>NZ_JAVRKK010000094.1:0-8831 GCF_031962545.1 Candidatus Igneacidithiobacillus taiwanensis | reverse complement strand
CAGATCCGAGTAGATGCTATCAAAGTGGCTGTTCAGCGCCGCCAGGCTCCGATCCACGATCACCCGAATGGCACGCAGGGGATGATCTTTCGGTACCCGCTGCTCCGGCGACAGGTAGCTGAACATCCCTTGGGTCTCCACCTTGGTCCCGCGCATGACGCAACTCCCAGATTTTCAACGTTACGCAATTATACCACGGACTTTTTTAGCATCCTCCTAAGCCGCCTGAAAATACCATATACTCCTCATCAGATCACTCGCAAAATAGGCCACAGATTCAGGAGGTACTCATGGGCAAAGTTTCCCTCATGTTGAGTATAGTGTGTGTGTTTATGCTATTATCAAGGCATTAGTCATATGCCATGGCCTTCTTGGAGATAACAATGGCAAAGTTTAGAACAGATGTTGCCCGTTTATTTGATAGCTTAAAAATTGATATTCCATTTGGTTACCGAGAGTTTGATGAGTCGAGTGAGGCAGGAATAACTATGCAGTCACCGGCGGATGAAACGGCTAACATCGCTATGGATAACCCAATGGTGGCGGAACCGGATAAGGATCGGATAATACCGATTTCTGCCTTGAGCTATACGACCAACGCATCCAAAGAGAATGCGTCGACGGTTCATGACAAGGCGGCTGAAGAAAATGCTCCCAAGGAATCTCATTCCACTGAACAGGTGACCGCCACGGAAGAAACAAACTTCCAGAAAGATCGATGGCCGGTATTACGGGCATTAGCGGCTGGCCACAGACACATCAAAGGGGAGAATCAGGGTCCGCGGATTTCTTTGGTTACCGTGTATTCCCCACAAGGGGGAGCTGGTGTCACCACTATTGCTGCGAGTCTGGCATGGTCATTAGGGAAAGCAGACGGAATCGTTATCCTTGCAGAGCTGGGCGGACTCGAATCTGGACGCCTATTTTTCGGGTTGCGGGGTGAAGAAATACCCATCGGAGACGGGGCTGCTACTGCTTTGATTGGACGCATACAGGGGTCAGCGCATCGCGCCGCCTACTTGCACACCACCACTTCCTCAACGGAAATTTCCCATTTTCTTGATAGCTTGCTGTCGCCGGGCAATGCGTATCAGGGAGAACTATTGCTTGGCAATATCATTGATCGACTGGGTAGCAGTCCGAGTCACATGATTCTTGACGTTCCTGCGGGGCGCTGGGATCTGTGGGAGCGTACAGCCGCAACCGCAGACTTTGCTATTATCCCACTGCGCTGTGATCTTTCTGCACTGCTGGCGGTTGATGCGCTTCTCACCGAAATGAGCGAGGCAGAACATGTCGCACAGCGACGGGCTCGCCCGATTTTCGTTCTCAACCAGTTTGATTCAAACCGTCCATTGCATCAGGAGATTGCTCAGGCTCTGAAGGGGAGATTAGGGGACATGCTCGCGTCATTTGCCATCCCTTCTGATGAGCATCTCGAAGAATTGCTTGCCAGTGGAGATCCTTTTGTCGAGAGTACCTTCAAGAAATACGCGGGCCTGTTGGCTGACTGGTTGATAGCGACTTCTTCTCGTCGTATCTCTCTATCCTGATCTAAAAATGGGCAAGGAAAGGCCCAACAGATCGCTAGCACCCGTTGTTGCTGTGATGGCGGTGATGGTACTGGCTGGAGCCCTACTGATCGGGATTGATCTGGTGATCGTGCCCTTGGACTGGCATCGACAGGCCCTGCTTGCCGTCTCTATTTTTCTCGCGGCACTGTTCATCAACAAGCACTTGAAGGCCCACTGGGCAACTCTTCTTCTGATTGGTATCTCCATTCTTCTTACTACCCGATATGCCTATTGGCGGGTGACGGAAACCTTGGGGTTTGGCGATCCGCGGTATCATTGGTACGACACGGTCGTGACACTAATCCTGTTGGCTGCCGAGATCTATGCCTGGCTGACCCTTTTGTTGGGGTATTTCCAGACCATTTGGCCCTTGCAGCGGAAGCCAGTTCCATTGCCTTTGGATTCTTCTCTATGGCCCGATGTCGATGTATTCATTCCTACCTATAACGAGCCCATCGAGGTTGTGCGTCCGACGGTGCTCGGTGCAATCAATATGGATTGGCCTAAAGATAAATTACACGTTTACATTCTGGATGATGGTAGCCGGGAGAATTTCCGCGATTTTGCCGCGAACGTCGGGGTCGGCTACATCACGCGGGAAAAGCATGACCACGCGAAAGCAGGCAATCTCAATCACGCCATGACCGTAACCCACGGCGCTTACGTAGCCATCTTCGATTGTGATCACATTCCCGCACGATCCTTCCTGCAGATAACGATGGGCTGGATGGTGCGGGATTCCAATCTCGCGCTTGTGCAGACACCCCACCACTTTTATTCCCCGGATCCTTTTGAATACAATTTGGGAATGTTCCGTGTTGTTCCTAATGAAGGGGAACTTTTTTACGGCATCGTTCAGGATGGCAATGATCTTTGGGACGCCACGTTCTTTTGCGGTTCCTGCGCGGTAATACGGCGCACCGCTCTGGATGAAGTGGGGGGTATTGCCGTGGAAACGGTCACAGAAGATGCGCACACCGCTCTAAAGCTCCAACGCCGAGGATGGCGAACAGCGTATCTCAATATCCCACAAGCGGCAGGACTCGCCACGGAGAGCCTCTCCGGCCATATCGGACAGCGTATCCGTTGGGCCCGGGGCATGGCCCAGATATTTCGGGTGGATAACCCGTTGCTGGGTCGTGGCCTCAACATCGGGCAGCGGCTTTGTTATCTCAATGCCATGATGCACTTCTTTTTCGCTTTGCCACGCCTCATTTTTCTCACCGCGCCGCTCGCCTACCTGCTTTTCGGCTTTCGGGTACTCGATGCCTATGCTGTTACGTTTGCCGCATATTCACTGCCTCATCTGTTCATGGCGAATCTGGTCAATTCTCGCATTCAGGGTCGGCACCGATATTCGTACTGGAACGAAGTGTACGAAACTGTACTCGCCACATATATTCTACTACCGGTCTGGCTTGCAGTGATCAATCCGAAACTCGGCAAGTTTAATGTTACCGCCAAGGGTGGAATCAAGGAGCATGACTACTTCGATGGCACCATCGCCAAGCCCTATATCATCCTCTGGTTGTTGAACCTAGCCGGGCTTGTCGCTGCGGTTCTGCGCTTGACCCTGGAAGTGGAACCACGAGTCACCACCATTCTAATGACCAGTTTATGGACACTGTACAATCTCATGATCATCGGAGTCGCCATCGCCGTAAGCCGCGAACGCCGTCAGCTGCGCAACCATGTACGCATCCCGATCCAATTGCCCGCTTTTATTATCATCAGTGGTTCGTTGGTACTTAAGGCAATGACGTATGACCTTTCCGATGGCGGGGCAAAGCTCCTGCTAGAATCGGCAAGAAATCTACCTGCGGATCCTGGTTTAACTTTGCGCCTTTTTTGGGATGGGGATAGCTTCGATTTCCCCATCCGTGTCGTAGCCCAGAAGGAGGAACGATTGCAAGTCGCCTTCACACCATTGACCATTGCCCAGCAGACCAATTTGGTACGACTCCTATACACCCGTGCGGATGCTTGGATTGGGTGGGGGGGAACAAGAGACGAGGACCGTCCCTTGGCAAGTCTGCTCCTGGTCACCAAACTTTCGTGGAAAGGAGTGGCAATTATGTGGCAGTGGATCCTGTCAGGTGTATGGCGAATCGCCCAGGCGCTACTGGTCCTGTCTGTCGTTGGATTGTATGCGTTAGGTTACACCCAGGGAGGGCAGGCGCAGGCTGCCGTTTTACCCAACGACAACGATTCGGCTTCACAGATAACAGCAACTACAAAGTCTTCCAGCGCGGCTCCAGACACACAACAAGGAGCGGGCAGTTTCACCCATACCTTTACGCTTGCGAGCTTGGGGTTTACCAAGGGACTCCGCCTGACCGGCACCCAAGGGGAGCAAACCGTTTTTCTGAATGTGCCTGGTAACGAGGTGGTACGCTCCGCTATTGTCCAAATGCGCTTTCGATATTCGCCAGGACTCCTCGCGCGGATTAGCCAGATCAACCTGTTACTCAACGGGAGCGTCATTGGCTCCTTTCCTATCCCTACCAATGCGGTTCCTGGGCAATTACAAACGGTCACTTTCTCGGTAAATCCCTTCCAGATCGTGACCTATAACCATTTCACCTTCCAGCTGATCGGGCACTATACCTTACAGTGTGAGGATCCTGCCAACTCGACTTTGTGGGCAGACATCCTACCGAGTACAGAAATCGCATTGGGGGGGACCCTCCTGGACCTTCCGGATCGTCTTTCCCTGCTACCTGAACCTTTCTACTACCAAGCCGGGCAGGGAAGGGTGACCATACCCTTTTTTCTCCCGTCTGGGAACGACTCCCCCCGCGTTATGGAAGCCGCTGGTGTGGTGGCATCCTGGTTTGGTACGTTGAGCAATTACCGGACGGTCCGTTTTCCCACCTCTTTGACCAGCCTACCCCAAGGGAATGTTGTGGTTTTTATCAATACAGCCCATGGGATCCCCTCTTCCTTGGCTGGTGTTACTCTTCCCTCCCCTACGGGACCAACCATTGCGGTGCGGACGAATCCTACGGATCCGAGTGGCAAGATTCTCATTATTATGGGGAACAATGGTGCTCAAGTACTGCGAGCTGCGCGGGCTCTCGTTCTTGGCCAATACGCCCTGGGTGGGGATACCGCGGTAATCAAGAATCTCAAGATGCCACAAAGAAGCGCCCCCGACGATGCGCCGCGCTGGATCAACACTACTACCCCTACCAGGATTGGCAGGTTCACCAGCGGAAAATCCTTGCAGGTCGCCTATATTGGTAGTGTCCGGGTACAGTACTGTACCCCACCAGACCTTTTTTTCTGGAATGTCAAAAATATTCCGCTCCATCTACGCTATACCTACAATCCCGGCCCCATCGGCCCACAGTCTTCCTTGGTAGTGAATAGTAATAACCAGTTTGTTTCTGGGATCGCATTACCAGGAGGAAAAAGTCGTGCCTCTACCGTTCGGGAGCGTACGGTAGAGATACCAACGGCTGACATTGCCCCTTTGGACAACTCCCTGAATTTTTTCTTCGGCTTCCAGGTGGCCAAGGAAGGTCCTTGCAAGGACGTTATGCCAAACACGCTACGTGGCGCGATTCTGCCTGATTCGGAGTTGGATTTCGCAGGTATTCCCCATTTCACTCGTCTGCCGAACCTAGCGCTACTTGCGAACGGCGGGTATCCGTTTACCCGATACGCAGACTTGGAACAAACGGCGGTCGTCCTTCCATCCACACCAACCGCTGGTAGTGTGGAAACCTACCTGAATCTGCTCGGCCAATTCGGGGCGCAAACGGGGTATCCGGCACTGCGTGTGACAGTACTACCACCAGGGAAGACGAAAAGCGCAAAGGGTAAAAATCTGATCGTTATCGGCACACCCGGCGATCAGCCTCTGTATTCTTCTTGGGCGGCCTTTTTGCCCTTGGTCATAAATTCGGATGGCAGCGTTAGGGTAAATGATCTCCGCGGCCTCTTCTCACAAATGCTGGCTGATCTTCCGTGGTGGGATACGCAGCCGAAACAGGGATCTCTCGGCGCGAAAGGACTGGGGGAGATGTTGTCTTCAGGCGAGAATCCTGAAGCTGTTATAGACGAGATCATTTCCCCGTTGGACCATAACCGAGTTGCTCTTTTTCTCGAGGCGGGAGAGGCAAATGACTACGGGAAGCTGAACACAACTTTATTTGACCCGTCACATAGAGCCGATATCTTTGGGAATGTCAGCGTCTTGACGGATAACCGATCGGATCCTCTTCGCTCTTTTGTACTGCCTGCCCCGCACTTCTACCTTGGGCACTTGCCCTGGTGGACATGGCTGCTCTGGACACTATCGCGGAATGTCTGGCTGATGGTATTGCTTGTTCTTCTAACGTCATTGGCGGTGGCGATGCCGCTGACAGGGTGGTTACGGAGCAAGGCAAAAAAACGGTTAGCGGAGCGCGGGGAAAAATGAGGTACTGGGTTCGCTATCTATCGGTGACACTGCTGATGATCTTCCTGCTGGTACTCATGACCGGCTGTGTGAACGCAACCAACAAGACAGTCGACAACACATCCTGGAATCTGTTGTGGCAGGGTTATGCAAAAAAATTCATCGATCCGCAGGGCAGGGTGATAGACTTCGACCAAGGTGACATTACCACTTCCGAAGGGCAGTCGTATGCCTTGTTTTTTTCCTTGGTGGATAATGATCCGGTACTCTTTAGAAAAATCCTCGATTGGACCCAAAACAACCTAGCACAAGGGAGCCTGTCCGAACACCTTCCTGCCTGGAAATGGGGGAAACGACCCGATGGCAGCTGGGGCGTCCTTAGCCCTCATTCTGCCGCCGATGCGGATCTATGGATAGCCTACACATTAACGGAGGCAGGCCGCCTATGGAAAAAACCCGCCTATTCCGCGCTGGGTGCGTTACTTGCAAAGCGCATTGCGCAAGAGGAAGTGGCTAATATCCCGGGTATCGGCCCCATGCTCTTGCCTGGGAATATAGGGTTTCATAACCATCCAGACACCTATGTCCTGAACCCAAGTTATCTGCCTTTGCCAGTAATCTCGGGCCTGGGAAATACACTTCCACAAGGTCCATGGGTGGAAATGGCCAAAGCATTGCCAAGTTTTATCAAAGACACGACACCGACCGGCTTTGCTCCGAGCTGGGTGACCTACACGGTGGGTAAAGGCTTCGGCCCGGCCCCGGAAAGTAAGGATGGTACCTTCAATTCGATTCGCGTGTACCTTTGGGCTGGCATCTGTAATCCCGCAACTCCAGGCGCACAGGCCATCACAGCGGCTTTGCATGCCATGCCGAGCTACCTCGAGTCCCATATCTTGCCGCCACTCACGGTGAACTGGCTGACAGGAAAGGCCGCTGGGGAAGGTCCTGTTGGATTCTCTGCTGCTGTGATGCCGCTACTAAAACGTCTTCATCGCACCGAATCGTTCGATAATCAGCAACTGCGCTTGACCGCTGACTTTGATCCAAAAACGGGACTATATGGAAAGCATCCCCGTTATTACGATGAAAATTTAACTCTTTTTGCGATGGGATTCCTGAACGGTGTGTATGCTTTTTCCAAAAACGGGGCTTTGGAGCCGGCATGGTTTCACGGCGGTTAATTGCCACTCCTGCAATCCTGATCGTGCTCCTTTGCGGGACAGTCCCGGCGAACGCGCAAACCAATGTTCAGTTTCTCAGTACCAAGGCACAGTATTGGCAACATCATGGGCGCCCTGATTTGGCCACCAAAACCTGGGAGCAAGTTCTTCTGGAGGATCCGCGAAATATTACCGCGCTAGCCCAACTGGCTATTTTGGCTAAGGAGAACGGAAACAAAGAAAAAGCCAAACGGTACTTGGAGCAAATCGAATCCATTGCCCCTGCTTCTCCTGAAATTGCGCAGGTAAAAACGATCCTCCGCCAGAACCCCAAATTTCAGCACCTCGTACAGGAGGCTGCTGTCCAGGATCAACTTGGAAATTATGATGCCGCAGTGCAGCTGTATCGACAAGCAATCGGGCCTGGAGATCCTCCACCCGATTTGGCAAGTGGATACTTTTTCGCCCTGTCCAAAACGGCTGGAGGGAAAGAAAAGGCGATTCGGGAGTTGGAATCACTGGTGAGGAACCATCCGTCACCCCAATATGATCTAGTCTTAGGGCAATTGCTGACCTACACCCCGGCCACGAGGCAGCAAGGGGTGGAGATACTTTCCCGCCTTGCCTTGGGACGAACGGCGCTTGCTACCCAAGCGCGGATCGCTTGGCGAGACGCACTAACCTGGGAAGGTGCCAGTCCGGATGCCATCCCGTTGCTTCGCAGCTATCTTGCCAATTTTCCTGATCCCGCACTCTCAACCCAACTCCGCAAAGCAGAAGCCGCAGCAACGGCCATGCAGAAACAAGCAGCACACCGATTGCTAGCTGCCCAAGTGCAAGCCGGATATACGGCCTTGCATCAAGGGAAACTAACAGTCGCAGCACAGATCTTCCAGAATCTCTTGGCTTCTCATCCGAACAATCCGCAGTATTTGGAAGCACTCGCTGATACACGCCTGGCACAACGGAATTTTCCAGAAGCCTTAGCCCTCGCGCAGCAGGCGCTGGCAGTTGCACCTGCTGATCAACGGTCATCGATTACAGCCCTCATCCAACAGGCAAGGCTCTTTGCCATTCTACAACTGGCCAACAAGGCAGCCGCCGGGCATCATAGTTCCCTTGCGATACATTATTTTCAAAAAGCGCTGGAGCAAAATCCAGACAATCTTGCAGCTCTGGAGGGGCTCGCTGGGGAGTATGAATCGATCAAGAATTACGACCAAGCGATTACTGTCTATCACCGAGCCTTGGGAATAGCACCTTCCAAGGCCTCTTTGTGGGTGGGGATGCTGGGCGCACTGCAGGGTGCCGGTCAAGATACCCAGGCCCTCCAATTTGCACAAAGTGCGCCTGCCTCCCTACTGATCCGGCTCCAGAAAAATCCCGTCTGGTGGGCAAATCTTGGCGAAGTGTATGCGAGGCTACGAAACGGTGTCGCAGCCCAACAGGCCCTAGAACAAGCCGTTCGACGCAGCAAGGGGGCTGATCCGAATGTAGAGATCCAACTTGCTTGGGTTCTTTTTCACAACGGAGACGATGATCGCCTGCAAGACGTTTTGCAGCGTCTCCGAGCCGTCTCACTAAGCCCTGCACAAAACGCACAGGTAGAAGATCTGGTAGTGCTGGATGGGGAACGCCGCGCTACAGAAGCGCTGAAAACAGGGAACGAGACGCGAGCTCGGACGATTC
>NZ_JAVRKK010000093.1:0-8845 GCF_031962545.1 Candidatus Igneacidithiobacillus taiwanensis | reverse complement strand
GCCTCGGCTTCAACGGGCGCGATGGACGCGGGTGGCGTTTCCTCTTCGGGAGCGCTTTTGTTACGCTTGAACCAGCCAAAAACCATGATCCTGGGGCCTGCCTCATTGTTGCTGTCAGCGCGCATTATCTCGCGAAGGGCGAAGACGAACAATCTTTTGAAAATGCCATGAGTATCCGCATCATTGCCGGACGCTGTCGCGGCCGCAGCTTACGCACTCCTCGCGGCGACGCCCTACGGCCAACCCCTGGGGTCGTTCGGGAGCGCCTCTTCAATTGGTTGGCGGCAGAGATCTCTGGGGCAGTGGTCCTCGACCTGTTTGCAGGAAGTGGAGCCCTTGGACTCGAGGCTTGGTCGCGGGGGGCCGCGCGCGTGGATTTTGTCGAAAAATCGCCTCAGCATCGGCAGATACTGTCCGAAAACCTTACCCTTTGCGGTCTCGACCCGCGCACCCGGCTGATTGGCCATGATGCCCTGCAGACCCTATCGACAAGTCTACCCTGCTATGATTTGATCCTTGCCGACCCGCCTTTCGCCCAGGGCTGGCCGCAGCGGCTGCTGTCCGTATTGCTCGCCCAACCAGGGCCTTTTCGGCCTGGGGCTTGGCTGTATCTCGAGGCGAGCGCTACCGAGATCTGGTCCGCCGCCGATTTGCCCGCCAAGTGGCAGATCCATCGTCAGGGGCATTGTGGCGACAGCCATTACCTTCTTCTGCAGCAGAGGAGCAGCGCATGAATCCGAGTCCCCGTCCGCGCCGCATCGTCTACCCAGGTACCTTCGACCCCATCACCCTGGGGCATGAAGACTTGGTGCGGCGAGCGGTGGAGCTCTTCGACGAGGTGGTCGTTGCGGTAGCTGCCGAAACGCCAAAGACCACCATCTTTCCCCTGGCCGATCGCGTTGCGCTGGCGGAATCCTGTCTGGCGGGCATACCCGGGGTGCGGGTACGGCCTTTTCAGGGCCTGCTCCTCCACCTGCTTGCCGAGGAAGGGGTGCGGGTGATTCTACGCGGCTTGCGCGCGGTCTCCGACTTTGAACACGAGTTCCAGCTCGCTTCCATTCAGCGGCGCATGGACTTGCATGTGGAAACCCTCTTCCTGATGACCTCCGATGCCTACACCTTCCTGTCTTCGAGCCTGGTTCGGGAAATCAGCCGCTTGGGCGGGGATGTGGGCGCCTTTGTGCAGCCAGTGGTCGCCGACGCCCTACGCCAGCGCTTTGCCCCCGCAGAGGAGAAAAGGATAGAATAGGTCCAATTTCATTTAGGGCGAATTCTCATGTCTTTGCACATTCTCGACACCTGCATCAACTGCGACGTTTGCGAACCCGAGTGTCCCAATGGCGCCATTCATATGGGGGCCCAAATCTACGTCATCGAGCCAGGGCTTTGCACCCAGTGCGTCGGCCACTACGACACCCCACAATGTCAGGAGGTTTGTCCGGTGGACTGCATCGAACTCGACCCAGCCAACCCGGAGTCGCCCGAAGCTCTGCAGGAAAAGTTTTTGCTGCTTACCGGTCAGATTTGACGCAAGCAATCTCGCTCATCCAGTAAAGGATGATATTGCCTGTTACCGCTGGCAATTACTACAAAAAACGGTGGAGCGCCCCGCAATACGGATACCACGCAAAATTGCGCCGCAGGCATGGCAGGGCTCTCCATCCCGACCATACACCGCAAGAGATAGTCGAAAATACCCCTTCTTGCCATCCGGACGGGTAAAGTCGCGTAGGGTCGTGCCCCCCTCGGCAATCGCCTCCTGCAACACTTCGACCACTGCTCGGGCAAGGCGCTCGTAGCGCGGCAGGGCGATGCGTCCGGCGGCACGACGCGGGTCGATACCGGCTCGAAAGAGGGATTCGTTGGCATAGATGTTACCCACTCCTACTACCTGCTGGGCATCCATGAGAAAGCTCTTGATGGCTTGTTGATGCCCGCGGCTGCGTCGGTACAGATAGCATCCATCGAAATTCGGCCCCAAGGGCTCCGGGCCGAGGCGAGCGAGTAGCGGGTCCGTCGACCAGTCCTCTCCCCAGAGCAAAAGGCCAAAACGGCGCGGGTCATGAAAGCGCAGGCAATGACCATCGTCGAGAAGGACATCGACATGATCATGGGCGCGCGCCGGCGTTTCTGCCGGCAATACCCGCAAATGACCAGACATGCCCAAGTGCAGCAGGAGCTGACCCTGATCCAGATCTACCAGCAGGTATTTTCCTCGCCGCCACAGGCGATGAATGGTCTGGCCTTGCAGGCGTGCGGCGAGATCGGGGTTGACCGGACGACGCAACCGGCCATCGCGCACCAACACTGCGACGATCTGCCGCCCGAGGATCTGCTCCTGAATCCCTAGGCGGGTGACTTCTACCTCAGGCAGTTCTGGCATTTTCTTCCCTCCACACCCCGCTGCTCATGCGCTCCCGACCGGCAAGGTCACGCTCGGTAACAACATCCTGCCAGCCGTGGGCGGCAAGCAGGGCACGCACCGATCGCCCCTGCTCGGCGCCGTGTTCCAATCCCAAACGCGCGCCGGGCAGGAGATGTTCGGGTAGACATGCGAGGATATCGACAAAGGCCTCGAGCCCAGTCGGCCCGGCCACCAGCGCTTCTTGCGGCTCGGCGGCAAGCGCGAGCAGATGCGGGTCGTCTGCCGCCAGGTACGGCGGGTTGCTCAATACCAAGGAAAACCTCGCCCCGGGGGGTAGGGCCGCGCACCAATTCCCGGCGCACCAGTGTACCGGGAGCCCCAAGCGGTCGGCATTTTCCTGCGCCAAGCGCAAGGCCGCGGCGCTGCGTTCCACCGCCCAGTATTCGCCGTCGGGGTGCGCTTGCGCCAGGGCGAGGATGATGGCGCCGGAGCCGGTGCCAAGATCGAGCACTGGTCCATCGGCGGGCAAGTGTTGCAGGGCCCATTGCACCAGGATTTCCGTGTCTGGCCGTGGGATCAATACCCGCGCATCGACGCGGAGGTCGAGGTCGAAGAAAGGCCAATGCCCCAAGCAGTACGGCAGGGGTTCTCCCTGTTCCCGTCGCGTCAGCATCTGCAGCAGACGCATCCGGCCAGAAGCCCCGAGTACGGTATCGGGATGAGTCCACAGTTGGGTTCGGCTGGAGAGCACTTCTTCAAGCAGCCAACGGGCTTCTTGTGCGGGGATGTCGGTGTACGCGGCAAGCCGGTCGGTAAGCCAGCGATGCCAGTGCCGCAGGGAATCCTCGGCGGCAGGAGTATCAGGCATCGTCACCCAGGCTTTCGAGAAGATCGGCTTGGTGCTCGCGCAGCAAGGCCTCGTAGAGCGGATCGAGCTCGCCGGCAAGAATGGCCTCGAGACGATAGAGGGTGAGATTGATCCGATGGTCGGTAACCCGTCCCTGGGGGAAATTGTAGGTGCGGATACGTTCGGAGCGGTCGCCGGAGCCAACCAGTAGACGCCGTGTTGCCGCCGTGGCACTGTGCTGTTTTTCCTGCTCCATCTCCATCAGCCGCGCTTGCAACAGGGCCATCGCTTTGGCGCGATTCTTGTGCTGGGAGCGATCCTCCTGACAGGCGACGACGAGTCCACTCGGCAGGTGGGTAATGCGCACCGCCGAGTCGGTCTTGTTGACATGCTGCCCTCCGGCACCACTGGCGCGGAAGGTATCGATGCGCAAATCGCTGCTTTGGATTTGGATGCCTTCGATTTCTTCTACCTCCGGCAGCACCGCCACGGTACAGGCAGAGGTATGGATGCGCCCTTGCGCCTCCGTCTCGGGCACCCGCTGCACGCGATGCCCGCCAGACTCGAATTTGAAACGGGAATAGGCACCGCGTCCGGCAATTTCGAGCACCACCTCGCGGTAACCGCCACGTTCGGAATCCGAGGCCGAAAGCAGGGTGACCGTAAAGCCCTTACTCTCGGCATAGCGGCTATACATACGTGCCAAATCACCGGCGAAGAGGGCGGCCTCCTCGCCGCCGGTACCGGCGCGGATTTCGAGAAAGACGTTGCGCTCATCCTGAGGATCTTTAGGCAGCAGGCGCAAGCGCAACTGCGCCTCGAGCTCGGCAATCTCGGCCTCGGCCACACTCAGTTCTTCACTGGCCAGGGCCCGCAGTTCGGCATCGCCCTCTTCTTGGAGGATGCGCGCTGCCTCGTCCAGCTCTCTTTGCCGCCGCTCTAGGCGCGCCAGAAGTTCACAGAGGGGCTGGATTTCTCCGAGTTCGCGGGATAAGGCTTGATATTGCTGCGGATCCTGCAAGACCTCGACGCTGGCTAGGCGATGCTCCAATTCCTCGGCACGCAAGCGCAGCTGCTCCAGCTGGCCGGCCAGACGTGGACTCAGGCTCATCCCTCGGCGTCACTGAGATGGAAGAGGATATCCAAGGAGGCGACGAGGGCCTCGCTGGTGGCCTCCTGACAGGGCTGTCGGAGGGTGGAGATGGGATCGTGCAGCATCTTGTTCATGAGCGCTTTGGAGAAGGCGTCGAGAACCTGGGCAGGGTCCTGACCCTGCTCTAGGTAATGCCGAAAGCGTTGTAACTCCGTTTGCCGCGCGTTTTCGACGCGCTCACGCAGACGGCGAATGGCGGGGACCACTTCGAGGCTATCGCGCCAGGACTGAAAACCCTGGACTTCGGCGGCGATGATCTGCTCCGCCTCTTGCGCCGCCTCGCGCCGCGCTTGCATACCGGCTTGGGCAATGTCGTTGAGGTCGTCGATGGTGTAGAGGTAGCAGTCATCGAGGTCGGCAATCGCCGGGTCGATATCCCGCGGCACCGCAAGATCGAGGAGCAGCAGGCTACCCCGCTCTCGCGGCAGTCCCTGCTGCACCTCTGCCGAGCGCAGGATGATCTGCGGGCTCGCAGTGCAGCTGAGGACGAGATCCACTCGGGGCACCAAGGCCGGCGCCTCTTCGAGGGAGTACGCCTGTCCACCAAGGCGATCGGCCAGGAGGCGGGCGCGCTCGGGACTACGGTTGGCCACAAAAAAACCCTCGAGTTCATGCTCGCGCAGGTGGGTAGCCACCAGTTCGATGGTTTCGCCAGCGCCGATCAGAAGCACCCTTTTGCCCTGTAAGGTCCCGAGAAACTGACGTGCCAAGCTGACGGCCGCGTAGGCAACGCTTACCGGTGCCGAACCGATGGCTGTTTCGGTGCGCACCCGTTTGGCAACCCGAAACGCCCAGTGCAGCAGGCGGTTGAGGACCGGCCCGGTACTGTCGACATCGGCGGCGATCTGATAAGCGCTCTTCACTTGTCCAAGAATTTGCGGCTCGCCAATGATCATCGAATCGAGTCCGCAGACCACGCGGAACAGATGCTGCACCGCCGCTTGGTCCTCGAGGGCAAAGGTATTGCCGCGCAGTAATTCGGCGTCGACGCCATGATATTGCGCCAGCCAATCGCGCAGGCGCGCCTCATGCGGGCCATTCCCGCCGTGGGTGTAGATTTCGGTGCGGTTACAGGTAGAAAGAATCAGTACTTCTTTGGCGAGATTTTGGGCAAGGATATCCCGGTGCGCCGCTGCCAATTGATCGGGAGCGAAGGCGAATTTCTCGCGCACCTCGATAGGCGCACTGTTATGACTCAAGCCGTAGCAGAAAATGGTGATTTCGTCCGTGCAGCGAAGGACCCATCCGTCATCGCGCATTTTCCGCAAGGCTTGCCCGGATTGCAAGCCGCTGGCCTCGGCGCTATTGTCTCGACGTCTAATGGTACAAGGATATACATGGGCAAAAAAACATGGTGGCGATGGGCGGGGCTTGCTCTACTGGCGACGGCCACAGCCGCACCGGCGGAACCGCAACTGACTGGAGAAAGTCTCTTCTACCTCCTCAGCGCCCAATTCGCCACCCAGGCCAAAGACGCCAGCATCGCCATCCCGGCTTGGAAACAAAGCGTCAAGCGAGTTCCCACCGCCAGCGTTCTGGAGGCCGCCACCAAGGCCGCCGCGCAATTTGGTGATCTCCCCCTTGCCCTCAGTTGGGCGCAGCGTTGGCACGAAATCGCTCCCGAGAACAGCGCATCGGCTCGCTTCGAGGCGGGCCTGTTACTGGCCAGTGGCAAAGACCGTCAGGCCATCGAACTATTGCAAGCTACCCTGGCGCGCTTCCCCAACGACGAGCGCGTGAGCAGCGAACTGGCGGAACTCCTCGCCCAACAAGGGCGCCTCGGGGATGCCGAGCGCCTGCTGCAAGCCGTCGTGCAGCAGCACCCAGACGCGGCCTCGGCTTATCTCGCCCTAGGCCGGGTTGCCCTGCTGCAAAAACAACCCATACAGGCGCAGAGTGCTTTTACCAAGGCGTTGCAGTTGCGGCCCGACTGGGACGAGGCAGCCGTGTTTCAGGCTGAGAGCCTACTCCGACAAGGGAAAGATCTGCAGGCCTTGCAGCAGCTACAGGGCTTTTGCGCGGCACATCCCGATGCCGTCGATGCTCGACTCTACCTTGCGCAGCTCTACCTGCGTCTCGGCGGCCAAACCCAGGCCTATCGCATCCTGCAGCAAGTGAGCCTGCTGCGTCCCGACCAGGCGGAGATCTGGAATCAGCTTCTGCCCTTGGCCATTGTCGAAAAGGACTGGAAGGGCAGCGAAAACGCCCTGGCACATCTGCGCGAGCTACAACCTCACGCCGCCATTCTGCACCTATATGCCGGCGAAATTGCCGCGGGCCAAAAGGATTGGAACACGGCAATCGAAGCCTTTCGCAAGCTCGCCGACACACCCCTAGCCGACCAAGCGCAACTGCAGATAGCGCAGGTATATTATTCCCAAGGACAAAGACAGCGTGCGCTCGAGGAACTGCAGGCGCTGCAGCGGCGGCATCCTCGCGATGTACAAATTCCCCTATTACAGGCGCAACTCCTGCAAGAACAAAAAAACTACGCAGCCGCTGCAAAAATTCTCGATCAGGCCCTGGCGCAACACCCCAAAAATGCCGATCTTTGGTACGCGCGTGGGGAGGTCGCCGAAGCTGCTGGCGACTTTACCGGCATGGAGAAAGCGATGCGCGTAGTGATTGCCCTACGGCCAACCGACGCCCAGGCATACAATTTTCTTGGCTACAGCCTGTTACTGCACCAGAAGGATCCGGCGCAAGCTGCACCCTACCTGGAGAAGGCCATAGAATACGCGCCCGAGGATCCCAGCATTCAGGACAGCATCGGCTGGCTCTATCACCTGCAAGGAAAGCAGAAAGAAGCACTACATTACTTGGAGAAAGCGCATGCCGGACTCGGCGATGATCCCGAAGTGCTCGCCCATCTGGGCCGCGTGCTCTGGCATTTGGGCCGCCAACAAGAGGCTCGCGCCCTCTGGCGACGGGGTCTGCAGCTGCATCCCAACAGTCCACAACTGCATGAGGCGTTGATGCACCCATGACCCGCTTCCTTTCGGTTCTACGCGGCGGGCTCCTGCTCAGCCTTATCGCCCTGCTCCTTTCGGCCTGCGCCCAGTTACCAGAGCCCCCCGTCGCGCAGCACCTTCTCCTACCCGCAGAGCAACGTGCCCAGGTGCTGGCCTCGGTACAGCGCTGGACCGCCAGCGGTGTTGCCTCCCTACACCGTCAGCAGGGCGGACAGAGCTTCGGCTTTCGTTGGCAGCAAGCGCCCCAGGCACAGCAACTCCGCATTCTCGGCCCCCTCGGCAATACGGTTGCCGAGCTGCGGCAATCGAATCAGCAAGCCACCCTTCTCGAGGCCAACGGCCAGCAGCGTTCGGCACCCGACATGAGCTCCTTGCTCTACCAAGTTCTTGGTGTGGAGCTGCCAGTGCCGGAACTGCCCGGTTGGTTGCTGGGAATTCCCCCCGCCAAACAAGTACTTGCCTATGATTCTGCGGGCCTGCCGGCACGCGCGCAGTGGGGCGAATGGCAACTACACTATCTGCACTACAGCGCCGTGGGCGGGCTGCAAATGCCCGCGCTTTTGCAGGCGGATGGCCCGAACGGCTTGCAACTGCGCATTGCCATCAGCGACTGGAGATTGGGACGGTGAGCGAGCCAATCTGGTACCCCGCCCCGGGCAAGCTCAATTTGATGCTGCGCGTGCTTGGACGACGAGAAGACGGCTATCACCTTCTGCAAAGCGTTTTCCAATTCATCGACCTTGCCGATACCTTGCACTTTAGCTCGGCCCCCAGTGGGGTCTTTCGCTCGCAAGGCGGTCCCGCGGGCGTTCCGCCCGAGCAAGAATTGACCTTGCGTGCTGCCCGGCTGCTTGCGCAGCACTGCGGTATCGGCGAGGGGGTGGAAATCAGCCTACGTAAGTCGCTTCCTGCCGGCGGCGGGGTGGGTGGCGGCTCTTCCGATGCGGCAACCACCCTGCTGGTGCTCAACCAGCTCTGGCATTGCGGTCTCTCCCGCGCCGAACTCATTGCCCTCGGCACAACGCTCGGCGCCGACGTGCCGTTCTTTCTCTTTGGCGAAAGCGCCTGGGCCGAGGGCATCGGGGAACGCCTGCAAGCCATGCCACCCCTGGCGGAATTACCGTATCTGTTGGTGCATCCGGGCATCTCCGTTGCTACGGCGGATGTCTTCCGTGATCCCGAATTGACACGCCAGCACCCGCCCAGCACAATATCGGCGTTTTTGGAGGGGGCGCAGGAGAATACCCTGGAGCCCTTGGTCCGACGCCGATATCCCGTCATTGCCGAGTGCATCGACTGGCTCACGGCGCAGGGCCTGCGAAATGCGCGGCTAACGGGCAGTGGTGCTTGTTGCTTCGCCGAGATTCCAGAAGCGGTGGATGCCTCAGCCCTTCTCCACCGGCTCCCCTCGCCTTGGCGAGGATGGTCGGTGCGAGGGCGGAATCATCACCCTCTTCGCGCGCTCCTTCAGAAAATCCCTGCTGGGGCGTAGCCAAGCGGTAAGGCAC
>NZ_JAVRKK010000092.1:0-9087 GCF_031962545.1 Candidatus Igneacidithiobacillus taiwanensis | reverse complement strand
AACTCCCACATGTGCTCGCGGATGTCGTCCATGCGCTCGCCCAAATCCACCGTGCGCCGATCGACGTGGTTGCGCACCCAGGCGGTTGCCGCTTCCGCTTCTTCCGCCTTCAGATTCGTGTCTTGAAAAAAGGCGCCGTGACCGGCTACCCCTTGCTGCGTTGTGTTTTCACTCATCTCGATCACCCCTCTCAGTTGTCGCCGCCGTGGCTTTCGAGCCAGTCTTCGTAATCTTCACGCTTTTCGTCGATAAAGTCTTCGATGACATCGAACAGATTCTCGTCCATGGTCTCGAGAGACTTGAGCACACCGGTCATCTCCCAGATGGTGTACATCTCAACCGAAGTCTTGAGGGAGACCTCCCAAGCGGTCTCTACGGTCTGCAACGTGCGCACCGGAATAGCCTTGCGAAGTACGCGCAGATCACCTTCGACCTTTTGGATATTTGGACCCCAGTCGGGGAAATGGTCGGGTTGGATCATGTCCGGAGAGAGCTGGTTACCCGTGGTAATGAGCTTGAGCATCACACGGCCAAAGGGACGCAGCACATCCTTGGCGGATTGCATGCCATGACGGATAGAAACCTCCCGCATGATCATGACCAGACCACCTGGAGAATTTTTGAACGGACAGCGCGCAGCGCAAGTCATGCATTGGGCACAGGCCCAGATTTTTTCTTGCATGGCGTCGTAAATCTGCTCCACATTCTCCGTCCACAACAGCTGAACGATCTCCCGCGGGCTGTAGTCGTAAAACTGTGCCGACGGACAGGTGGCGGTACAGATACCGCAGTTGAGACAACCATTGAGTTCGTGATCGTAGCGGAAGTCCGCACGGATCTCGTCGAACATCTCTTTCATTTCAGCGTAAGTCGCCATCTACTCGCTCCTCACTAGCATGGGTAAACCGATATCTGTCTGACCGCCACAGCAATCGTCCGTTCCGATCAAATGAACAGGGTAATGTCGGCCTCGCCAGCAAACTCAAAAAAGGCCGCCGCACCACCCAACTCGATGCCATCGATGAAGTCAGCAGTATCGAACTCGAACAGGTCGACGGTCATCTGGCAGGCAACCATTCGAACTTCGGCCTCAACGCATAGCTCCCGCAACTCCTCCAGGCTAGCAACACCCTTCGCCTTCATTTTGCTCTTCATCATAGAAGTCGCCATGCCTTCCATGCCAGGAAGGACCATCATCAAGGTCGGCATCGGCACCGGCATCGGCATCGCCGGGTTTCCCAAAGGACTGACACGCAGATGACTGAGATCTTTCTTGAGCAATTGCAGGCCGTAGAAGGTAAAAAAGATTTCTACGCTGTAGCCGAGCGCTGCAGCAGTGGAGGCCAAAATGAAGGGTGGGTAGCCCCAATCGAGGGTTCCCTTGGTGGCGACGATCGCCAGTTTTTTCTCATCCATAACTCACTCCTCGTTGGCGCCGAAAGACCGCTTTCGACACCCTGAACCGGCTCAGGCCTTCTGAATGAAGAATACGAATTCTCCACCGGCCTCGGCCTGGTCGAGAAGAGGATTCTTAGTCTGCTTGGAAAATGCCTCAAAGTCCTTGACGGCGCCGGGGTCGGTGGCGACGATCTTGAGAATTTGTCCGGCACTCATCTCTCCCAAAGCCTTTTTGGTGCGCAAAATAGGCAGCGGGCAGTTGAGTCCACGGGCATCCAGCAGCTTGTCTTCTTGTACCATTGCAACCTCCACTCACGAGTCAAACATCAGCCAATGTATCAGGATTTGCCTGTGAAGCAAGGCAAAGATTTTGATTTGATGATTAAGTCGGCATATTTCAGCATATTCTTATATGCGATCCTAGACCAGCGGAAAAGAGCGATTCGCCCAAGCTGAAATCCCCCCGCGGAGATTGTATACCTCCCCAAATCCTTGTGCTGCTGCAAACGCACAGGCCTGAGAGGAGCGACCGCCGCTGAGGCAGTAGAATACCACTGGCTGATTCTTGTCCAGCTCCGCGATACTCATGGGGAGCAGATGCAGCGGCACATGCTTTGCCCCGTGGATCATGCCCCGCGCCACTTCCGCAGGCGAACGCACGTCCACAAGGATAAAATTTCGCCCTTGATCTTGCATCTCTTTGAGCTGATCTGCCGTTATCTCTTTAAAACCGTACATGATTCTCAGTTAACTCCAGTAAATCTACTTCCGAATCATATCATTTTTACCCCGGGCATTTCTAACGAATCTCAGCCACCAAGTCGCATCATAAATATTTTTGAAGAGCGACCTCGGTCGACGGTGAAAAGATGTCGCTCCGGTTTGTCTCGCCAGACGCCCGCGGTGATGGCCGCGGACAACTCTTCGACACTCGCACCTCCACGCAGCAATGGCCGCAATTCCAATCCAGCTTCCTGTCCAAGACAGTACACGAGGCGACCCGTGGCGGTAAGCCGGACGCGATTACAGCTTGCACAAAAATTGTTGCTGAGCGGCGTGATGAAACCAATCCGGCTCCCCGCCCCAGCCAGCGTATACAGCCGCGCTGGCCCTTGGTCGCGGCTACTGGCAACGGGTATGAGCTTACCGACTTTGGCTTCGATCGACGCGCGAGCTGCTTGTGCCGAGAAGAACTCCGTGTCTTGACTCGCTATGCCGGCGCTACCCAGGGGCATTGTTTCGATAAAGCGAATATCGAGGTGACGGGCGAGCGCATACTCTACGAGTTCCGGCAAGCTGTGGGCATTTACTCGACGCAACAAAACCACGTTGAGTTTGATGCGCGGAATGCCCGCCGCACGCGCGCAATCGATACCTTGCAATACACGCTGCAGCCTCCCGCCCCGGGTTACTCGTGCGAACGTTTCGGCGTCTAGTGTATCGAGACTGATATTGATGCTGTTCAAGCCCGCTGCCGCCAGCGGTTCGGCGAGGCGATCCAAAAGATAGCCGTTGGTGCTGAGACTGAGCTTGCCGATTTGGAGCTCGCGCGCGAACTGCACGTAGCGTAACAGTTGGGGGTGAATGAGAGGTTCGCCACCAGTGAAGCGCAGATGCTGCAACCCAAGAGCGTGAAAACTCCGTAAGACGAGCTCAATCTCCTCCGCCCGGAGGTGATCGGCATAGTCAAAGAACGGTGTTCCACTCGCTGGACTGCAATACTGACAGCGAAAATTACAATGCTCAGTTAGGGAGAGACGAAGATAGGTGATGCGCCTGCCAAACTGATCCCACAGCTCCCCAGCCGCCGGTATCGATTGCCCGGCGGCCGTGCTGCAGGAGGTAGCATCATCAGCAGCGCTGTCTGCCATGGTACAGGTTGACCACGTGCTGCGCTTCGACGAAGAACAACCAACGTTCTACGCCCAGACCGAAGACGATAGATACCGCTGCAACGACCGCGGCCCATACGGACCCATCAGCCAGCGCAATCGCTAGAGCGAGAATGGGGATGATCACAGCGAAAATATACATAATCACTTTGATGCCGCGCGCCTTGTCGCGTGGCAAAGTATGGCCAAACTCCTCAGTGAGGAAGGTACCAAAGGTATGACCTTGGTCGAGGATGCGTACGGTAAAGCGATTGAAACCCGTGGCGGTGCGGATCGTCGGGCCTGCTGGCCGGGCAATCCAAAAATAGTAAATTGCCTTGAGTACTGCCACCGCCGCGATCAGCGCAAGAGCGATACCAACGAAAGTACCCGCAGTTCCCCCGGTCGCCACGCGAATGGCCGCTAAAACGGTTGCGCCGATAGCGAGTCCCATGGCATAGAAATTCGTAGGGACGAGGGGCGTGTTCCACTGCCGGATGGTGCGTAACACGGCATAGATCATACCCTGGCAGAAGATGGTAATGAGACCGATAACGCCAGCGATGCTGGCAAGGAACAAACCTACTGGGGCTTCCGGTGCGCCGGTGAAAAAGACCCAGGCCAGATAAGCCAGAGCAAAGGGGTAGAAGGCGACGGCAAAGATGCCCTCGCGCGCCAGCCAAGAGGTGCGCCAGCGCGTAAAGGCTCGCCAAGCATTCTTCGGATTGGCCAGATGCGCCGTCGAAGAAAGCATGCCTATGGTGACAAAGACCAAAGACACCAGCACGGCAACGAGAGTTTGCAGGGGGCTCAGGCCACCGTCGATGTGCAAGTCGTTGACGACAGCGACAAGCGCCATCAATCCGAATCCACCACCCGAGAACAAGGTAAGCAAAATAACCGCTAAAGCTGCATGCATGGAAAAATCCTCAGCGCTCGACGACTCGATTGACCCATTCCTTGACCTTGCCGACCGCCTTCTTTTTCAGACTGTCGGTAGGAATCGGGGCGTGGACCCGGGGCGGCAAATAGTGGTTGGTTGGATCGTAATTGAGTTCCGGCATGAGCTGGTACCCGCCCCGTTCACGAACGGCGCGACTGACGGGACTTTCCGGGTCGTCAAAATCACCAAACATACGGGCATGGGCTGGGCAGGTAAGCACACAGGCAGGCTGCCGCTCTTCTTCCGGAATTTCCATGTCGTAGATGCGATCAATGCACAGGGTGCACTTCTTCATGGTGCCGGAAACCCGATCCAGCTCACGGGCGCCGTAGGGGCAGGCCCAAGAGCAGTAGTTACAGCCCATACATTTGCTCTGGTCGACGAGAACGATGCCGTCTTCCGCACGCTTGTGACTAGCGCCCGTAGGACAGACAGTCACACACTCTGCATTTTCACAGTGCATACAAGACATAGGGAAATTCACTGTCTTGTTGTAGGGGTAATCACCGATTTCGTAATGCCGAATTCGGTTGAACCATACTCCCGAGGGTTTGGCACCGTAGGGATTGTAATCGGTGAGCGGTGCCGTCGTACCACTCGTATTCCATTCTTTGCAGGCCACTGCGCAGGCATGACAGCCTACGCAAGTGTCTAGATCGATGACTAAGCCGAGTCTCATCACGCGCTCCTTGGCCAACTCAGGACTTGAGGTTGACGGGTTGATGGGTGTGATATCGCAACACATCCGGCGCAGGGGTAACGCCGGGTAGCGGCTTCATGGTCGGGAAGGTCGGCCAAGTGCCCTCCTCCCCTGGCGCCGCCGGGTAAATCTTGACCATCAGATCGTACCAAGCCGCTTGGCCGGTGATCGGATCGGAGTTGGTCAGACGCCGCTCTCCCTGCTTGGGGGGCAGCAATTCAGAGATCAGATGGTTCATCAGAAATCCGCGAGTCGCCTCAGCGGCATCGGGCTTCAGACCCCAGGCACCCGACTGCTTGCCAATGGCATTCCAGGTCCAGACGGTATCTTCCTGGCAGCCTTCGATCAACTTTACCTGCACGCGGATCTTGCCATTATGGCTCTCGACCCAAACCCAACTTTTATCCTTGATGCCCATCTGCTCGCCGCGTTGACGATTCATGTACAGATAATTCTGCGCAATGATTTGTCGCAACCAGGCATTCTGACTATCCCAGGAGTGGTACATCATCATCGGCCGCTGGTTGACGGCGAAGAAGGGATATTCCTTTTTATCGATACGCTGCTGCTCCAATGGCTCGTAGAAATCCGGCAGCGGGTCGAAGTATGTCGCCAGGCGTTCACGGTCGACGGGATCCTTGGGACAGGGTCCATCGTAGAGCCCCTGCCCGGCGAGACGAAACCGCTGGAAAGTCTCGGAATAGAGCTCGATGATGATGGGATCCGCCGTCGGATTAAAGCCAATTCGCTGCGCCAATTCGAGATACTCTTTGTTGGCGAAGCGATAAAAGCGCATCGACTTGGGCAGGTGATACTGGAAAAAGCCTTGGTTCTCGATGTAGCGCTCCCACTGATTGGGATTGGGCTCACCGCGCAGATGGGTTTCGCCATCCTTACCTCGCCAACCGGCCAGGAAACCGATCCCTGGAGCCCGCTCAAAGTTGGCGATGAAGTCCTTGTAGCCGCTGAACTTGGGCGTGCCATCTTCCTTGGTGAAGGCAGGGAACTTGAGCCGTCCGGCCAACTCCACCATCACATCCTGCCACGGCCGCACGTTACGATCGGGCTTGAGGATTGGGTGGCGGATGGAGTCACAAATGGCGTCTGGCTCGGAGATCGGGCGATCGAGCAAGGAAATGGAGTCGTAACGCTCGAGGTAGGTGGTATCCGGCAAGATCAGGTCACCAAAATTCACCATTTCCGAATGGAAGGCATCGACGACCACCAGGAAGGGGATCTTGTACTCTCCGTTCTCGTCCTTGGCCTTGAGCATTTCCTGCACATTGGCCGTGTTCATGGTGGAGTTCCAACTCATGTTGGCCATGAAGAAGATCAGCGTATCGATGCCATAGGGATCCTTGTTCACTGCGTTGGTGATCACCATGTGCATCAGCCCATGGTTGGCAATGGGCGCTTCCCAGGAGTAGGCCTTGTCGATACGCTTTGGGCGCCCTTCCTCGTCAATTACCAAGTCCTCGGGGGCCGTTGGAAAGCCCAGAGGCAGAGACTTCAAAGGAGTATTCGGCGCACTGTGCTGGGCGGGCTTGTTTGGCGGCGGCACCGGTTTCGGGTAAGGAGCCTTGGCGCGGAAACCGCCGGGGCAATCGATGGTGCCAAGAAGGATCTGCAGCAAATGAATAGCCCGCGCCGCCTGCATACCGTTGGAATGCGCGGAGATGCCGCGCATGGCGTGCATCGACACCGGCCGACCGATAAACTTGTCGTGCTTGCGCCCTGCCCAATCGGTCCACTCCGCCTCGATTTCGATGCTCTCCTTGAAGGCGACGTGCGCCATTTCCAAGGCTAGCCGCTCGATGGTCTCGGCGGGGATGCCAGTTATTTTACTCGCGCTGGCGGGACTGTAGCGTTCATCGAGATAGCGCTCGGCAAGAATCGACATGATGGTGCGCACCGGACGCCCGTCTGGAGTCTGGAATTCGCCAAAGAGGGCGGCCTTGACCCCTGGCTCCATGCCATTGACGAAGGCTTCTTTTTCGAGATCCCAGACCAAGGGATGGCCTTCAGCATCGCGCCAGATCAGGCCATCGCCCTTCTGCCCTGGGGTCTGCACCACGAGGAAGGGAGCATTGGTGTAGCGCAGCAAAAATTCCCAATCGAACTGCTCGTGCTGCAGCAGCACATGCACCATGGCGAGGGCGAACAGGCCATCGGTACCAGGGCGGATGGGCACCCACTCGTCGGCGATGGCTTGGTATCCCGTACGCGCCGGATTGATACCCACAAACTTGCCACCATTGCGCTTGAGCTTTTCGAGGCCGATTTTCATGGGGTTGGACGAGTGGTCCTCGGCGACCCCCCAAAGCATGAAATATTTGGTACGATCCCAATCGGGGTCACCAAACTCCCAGAACGCATGGCCGAGCATGTACAGACCGGCGGTGGCCATGTTCACGGAGCAGAAACCGCCATGGGCCGACCAGTTGAGGGTACCGAACTGCTGTGCCCAGAGACCAGTGAGGGCCTGCATCTGATCGCGCCCGGTAAAAAAGGCCAACTTGTTGGGATCGGTAGCGCGGATGTGCGCGAGCCGCTTGGTCAGGGTCTCGATCGCCTCGTCCCAGGAAATCTCTTCGAATTCGCCGGCGCCGCGCTCGGTTCCCGGCTTACGGCGCAGAGGGTTGCGCAGCTTCGCCGGCGAATACTGCTTCATGATCCCGGCAGACCCCTTGGCACAGAGAACACCTTGGTTGATCGGGTGATTGCGGTTGCCTTGGATGAAGCGCACCTTGTTGTCTTCGACGGTAACCTTGATACCGCAGCGACAGGCGCACATGTAGCAGGTGCTGTATTTGATCTCCTGCTTCTTGTGATCCTCGAATTCCATGACCGTTGCCATCGCCAGACCTCTCTATAAAAGACAATACGCCCATCGGGAAGGCAGAGGGCAGATGGTGGCCGAGCTCGGGTGATAAAGCAACTCAGGTTTTTTGATTTTGTAATAAGAGCGACTTATTTGCCTACCACAGGCAAAGCGGATAAGTTCATCAGGTACAGACCCGTGTGGAGATCCGAAATGAACCGTAGTGACTTCAAGGAACATACGCGCATTACCGTCACTTGGAAAGACAAGGAAGGCAAGCTGCGTCCCGGCAATTTCTACGTCTATGCCCTGCTGAAGGATGCCATGATCGTCCGTGCCACGGACAAAGACGGCCTGCTGCGCAAGCTACCCTTCAGTGATGTGCTACGCATCGTCAAGTGCCAGGAAGTTGCCCCTCAGGACCGCTACATGATCCCGGAAGAAGTCTTGAAAGAGAGCAACTGGAAGGACCGCGACGTAATGGTGCGCTACAGCTCCTCACCGAACCGCGGCAAGTAAACGGACCACATCTAGCTTGGCAACGGCGTCCTCTGGGGCGCCGTTGTCGTATCAGTCTTTTGACTTACCGTTGCCATATGCCCGATTTCCCACCCTCTTTGCGTAAGAGCTGGATTTCGCCGATCTCCATTCCGCGGTCGACTGCCTTGCACATGTCGTAGATGGTAAGCAGAGCGATCGTCACCGCGGTGAGCGCTTCCATTTCGACGCCAGTCTGCCCCTGACAAAGCACCTCAGCCTGACAACGTACCTGGCTGGCCTCAGCCTCCAGGAAAAATTCGATGTTCACTCCGGTGAGGGAGAGCGGGTGTGCCAAAGGGATCAGATCGGCGGTCTTCTTGCTGGCCTGAATGGCAGCGATACGCGCCACGGCGAGCACGTCACCTTTGTGTAGGGTACCGGAGCGTATACGCTCGAAGGTGGCTGGCTCCATACGAATGCTTCCAGAGGCCAAGGCTCGCCGCGCGGTGCTGGCTTTGTCGCCCACCTCGACCATCCGTGCCTCTCCTTGGGAGTTGAAATGGCTAAGCTGCACTTCATCATTCAAGATTTTGGCACTCCTTTTGCTTGGGAAGGATAGAGTTTACTCTTTCATCGGTACCTATGCGTATATTGCGTTTGTCGTTTCCCCTCTGCCTCGCCCTTTTTCTCTATCCGATACTCGGGATGGCGAGTTTGCGCTTTCTGCTGCCACCGGTAAGCAGTCCGACGGTGATGTATGCGGCATTCCAGCCCCTGACTGCCGAACTGGAAAAAACGCTCGGGGAATCTATCGAACTTAGCTTCAGTGCCGACCTGCATCAATTCTACCTAAAGGCAGCAGAAAAACGAGCAC
>NZ_JAVRKK010000091.1:0-9232 GCF_031962545.1 Candidatus Igneacidithiobacillus taiwanensis | reverse complement strand
ATGCATTAAAGCGCTTATCCGGCGTTACCACTGCGATTGCTCTGCTGGCCATCATCCTCTTTGCCTCGCACTGGATCGAGCAGGTTCCCATCGCCGCATTGGTTGGCGTCATGTTTGTGGTTGTCGAAAAAACTTTTGAGTGGAGTAGTCTCCGATTTTTTGGCAAATTACCTGCCGCCGATGTCGTCATCGGAGTTTTGGTGGCGGCCATGACAATTTTTGTCAACATCACGCTCGCGGTGGTCACTGGCGTCATTTTATCGGCACTGCTTTTTGCTTGGGAGCATGCCAAACACATGACGATCAAAACCCACGATGACGAGCAAGGACGGCGAATCTATGAAGTAGAGGGCACGCTATTCTTTGCCTCGGCACACCAATTTTCGGAGCTCTTCAGCCCCAAGAATGATCCCGAGAACGTGGTGATCGACTTCAAACGCGCCAGAATCATCGATCATTCCGCTATCGAGGCAATAAACTCCCTGGTGGAGCGTTATGAACGACGCGGAAAACGTCTGCAATTACGCCATCTCTGCAAGGATTGTTTGGAGCTGTTGAATAACGCAAAAGATATTTGCGTCTTCGATATCGATGATCCGACGTATCACATTGCTGACAACAAGCTGAGCTAACGTAGAAAGCGTTTGCCTTACAAAACGATATGTAGGAATTCGGTAAGGGTGCGCGAGCGGAGGGTTTCTCTAGGAATTGCCAGAAAACTCTCCCACACCAAAGAACTGTCGGTAACGCGATGATGACAGAGTCCCCAATCCGGGCGTTGCAGATAGACGGATTTATCGACAAAACCGATGCCCATCCCAGCTTTGGTCATTGCCCCTACAGAATCGACATCATCTACCTCTACCAAGCGTACCGGGCGCACATGCAGACGCGATAGCGCTGCTTCGAGGACTTTGCGTACCCCGGAGGTGGGTTCGCGCCAGATCAGCGGAAAATCTGCCAAGTCACCCAGACAAAATTTTTCTTTGCCAGCCAGCGGATGCTCTGGATGGAGAATCGCCACGATTTCATCCGTGATCCAGGGAATGATTTCGAAGTTTTTGGGAAGGCTGGGTATCTCCATTCCCCCCTCAAAGAAAAAGGCATCGAGATCGGATACACTGATGTTTTCCCAGAAGCTTACGCCACTTTTGAGATAGATATTCACCCGCGGATGGGCTTCCTGAAATACTTTCAGATAAGGCGGCAAAAAATATTTGGCGATGAGACTCGTAGTGGCAAAACGTAACTCCCCGCTATCGAGGGAGCGACGGCGTTCCAGCAGTTTTTCGATATCGTCCAGCTTGGAGCGTAATTGCTGTATCTCGGGCAACAGTAACTTACCGAGGGCAGTTGGCACGATCCTACCAGATTGGCGCCGATATAGGGGCTCGCCAACAGCCTCGGTCAAGCGCCGCATACGCTCGGAGATGGCTGGTTGCCCTCTCTCCAGGCGGGCGGCAGCTTCCGAAACACTACCGGTCTCAGCAATGGTCAGTAAGGTGAGCAATTGATTGGCATCTAGCTTCATGTATCTGCTTTCCCGATACATCTATCATTGAAATCGATTTGAATGATGACAGCTTCCCCACTACGATAGCAACAGACTTTTTGTGGTATCCCAACCGAGTCTAGCATCCCGAGGCCAGGTGCCTGCACCAGCTGCGTAGCCGCACAGTTTATATAGGAAAAACAAATGCCAAGATCATCCGCAACGTCCGTCTTAGATCAACGAGAACGCCGCGCCGTATTCTCCCTAGCTGGCATATTCGGATTGCGCCTGTTGGGCCTGTTTCTCGTCTTACCAGTCTTTTCGGTCTATGCCCACGGCCTCAAAGGTGCGGCAGATCACCCGGCGCTGATCGGCATCGCTCTGGGTGCCTATGGACTGACCCAGGCCCTCTTGCAGATTCCCTTCGGCAAACTTTCCGACCGCATTGGTCGAAAGCCGGTCATCGCCGTCGGCCTCCTGATTTTTGCTGTAGGAAGTGTTGTCGCAGCATTGGCGACCAGCGTCGACGGTCTGCTCATTGGCCGCATCATTCAGGGTGCCGGCGCCGTTGCTGCGGCGATCATCGCTCTAACTGCCGATCTCGTACGGGAAGAGCGCTGGACCAAGGCCATGGCCATCATTGGTATCACCATTGGTGTCAGCTTCAGTATTTCTTTAGTGCTTTCAGCACCTCTGGCCCACCTCATTGGGGTATCTGGAATCTTTTGGGCAACGGCGGTGTTGTCTTTGTTGGCCATTGCGGTGCTGTATCTCATCATTCCGAGCGTTCCTGCCAAATTTCATCGCGATGCCGAACTCAATCCGGCAATGCTCTCCCAGGTGCTGAAAGACCCAAATCTGCGTCGGCTCGATTTTGGTATCTTTGCGCTACATACTGGATTAACATCGATTTTTGTGGTCTTGCCGTTGGTGCTGGTCGATCCCGCGCACCCGATTCTGCCGCTCTCCGCCCAGTGGGAGTTGTATCTTCCGGTAATGTTGCTCTCTTTCCTGTTCATGATTCCTCTCATTGCCGTCGGTGAAGCCAAACGCAAGCTCAAAGAGGTCTTTCTGTTGGCCATTGGTCTGCTCATTCTGGCTGCGGTGTTGCTCGCTAGTTGGGCGCAAAATCTCGTCATCATTGCTATCGCCCTCTTCCTGTTTTTTGTGGGGTTCAATGTTCTCGAAGCGAGCCTACCTTCCTTGGTGGCAAAGTTTAGCCATCCCGGCGCCAAAGGCACGGCAACCGGCGTGTATACGTCTTCGGAGTTTTTGGGAGCCTTCTGCGGCGGCCTCCTTGGCGGGCTGCTCTATATTCCGGAAACGCGTAATTACAGCACTATCTTCTGGGTAGTGACGGCAATCTTTATCGTCTGGTTTCTGGTGAGCCTGGGTATGCAGCGACCACCATATTTGCTCACCCGGATTTTTTCTCTGCCCGATGGCGCAACCGATCATCTACGAGAGCGCCTGTTGGCGCTGCCCGGCGTTGCCGAAATTGCCATTTTCACGGACGAAAAGGCCATTTATTGCAAGGTGGACAGCAAAGTCTTCGACGAGGCCAGCGCACGGGCCGTGCTATCGCAGGCGTAACAATTGTCCGCCCTCCACGATACTCGCGCATCTTCGCAGTCAGTAGGTCCGGTTACGCTGGAAGAACGACATATTCTCTGGCAGCGGGTGCGGAAAAACCCTTTTTTTCATTTTGTTCTGGCCATATTTGTGGGCGTCATTGCCGGTCTCGGCGCGGTGGTTTTTCGCCGCCTCATCGGCCTCATGCACAATCTCTTCTTTTACGGCAAATTCAATAGCAACTTCAACGATCTACACCATAGCGCCCTCAGTCCTTGGGGAGCAGGCATTATCCTGGCACCTGTAGTGGGCGGCGTCATCGTCGTCTGGTTGGTTCGCAACTTCGCGCCGGAGGCCAAGGGTCATGGCGTTCCCGAAGTCATGGATGCTATTTATTATCGAGCCGGCATCATTCGTCCAGTGGTGGTTTTGGTCAAGGCGCTGGCGTCGGCAATCACCATCGGCAGCGGCGGATCGGTGGGACGGGAAGGCCCCATCATTCAGATCGGCGCCGCCTTTGGCTCCTCTCTCGCACAGTGGATTCGCCTGCCCGAGTGGCAACGCCTGGGGCTCATCGCCGCCGGGGCCGGTGCGGGAATCGCCGCCACCTTCAATACCCCGGTTGGCGGCGTGCTCTTCGCCGTCGAGCTGATGCTCGTCGAAATCAGCGCTCGCACCCTGGTGCCGGTGATGATCGCCACCGGTACCGCAACCCTGATCTCCCGGCTACTGCTTGGAGACTATCCCTCCTTCATCATTCCGCCCGACATCATCGCGCATACCGCGCATATGGGTACGGTAAATTACCTACTCTTCGCCATCCTCGGCATCCTCGTTGGCGCGGTCGGCCTCTTTTTTACGCGAATGCTCTACTGGACCGAGGATTTTCTCGAGAAATGGCTACCGCATCCCTACCTCCGGGCGGTCTTGGGGATGGCGGCGGTGGGAGCGACGATCTACCTCTTGGGACTTTCGACCGGGCAGTACTACGTGGAAGGTGTGGGCTACGCCACGGTACAGGATGTGCTCAATTCCACCTTGCTGAATCCGGCGTTCCTCCTACTCCTAGTGCTATTGAAGATTCTGAGCTTCAGCGTCACCCTGGGTGCTGGCGGTTCCGGCGGCGTCTTTTCTCCCTCGCTGTACGTGGGCGCTTTATTGGGGGGCGCCTTCGTGCTGCTCGCCAATCTTCTTTTTCCCTCCCTCCAGCTGCATCTCGCTACCGGCGCTGCCTTGGGGATGGCAGGTATGGTGGCGGCGTCGACGGGTGCGGCGGTCACGGGTGCAGTAATGATCTTTGAGATGACCAATGATTACCACATCATCGTGCCGCTCATTCTGGTGTCGTCGCTGGCCTTTGGTCTGCGACGGATGATCACCCGCGAGAGCATCTATACCCTCAAACTGCTACGCCGCGGGCACTACATTCCCGAGGCGCGGCATAGCAATCTCTACCTCATGCGCAGCGTGGCCAGCCTGAGCGAGGCGCCCTTTTTGCGTCTACACGATCATCGGCGCTTGAGCGACCTCAAAAAACTGGTATCCCGCTATCCTCGCACCCCGCACGCTCTGCTGCTGCAAGATGGCAAACCCACTGCGGTGCTCGCTGCACACCGGCTACGAGAATTACTGCACCGGCGCGACATCCCCGGCGATACTCCCTTGCTGGAGCTTGCCAGTACCGACTGGATTGTGCTCGGCGGCGATGTGCAGCTCTATGAACTGGTGGGAGAATTTCGCCGCAGTGCAACGGAAATTGCCCTCCTTTGCCGCAATGGAGAGCCGCCCAAACGCGCCGACGACGTGCTCGCCGTGGTCACCGTCGAAGACGTACTCGCCGATACCGGACTGCCGGTCCGCCTGCTGCGCCAAAAATAAGCTAAACTCCTCCGATATAGAATCTTCGCCGCGCATGCGCGATTAGGGGAGGAGATGACCGATGGCTACCGAGAAAAACCCACCATCCATCGCAGGAACACTGGGGCAACTGCAAAGCAGTGCCGCTGGGCTCAACCAGACGGAGGCGGAAAAACGACTGCAGCAATACGGCCCCAATGCCCTGCAAGAGGAAAAAATCAGTCCTTTGCGGCGGCTTTTTGGCTACTTCTGGGGACCCATTCCGTGGATGATCGAGGTGGCCGCACTGCTCTCCCTGTTGGTGCAACATTGGGCGGACTTCACCATCATCATGCTCTTGCTCTGCTTCAATGCCGCCATTGGTTTCTGGCAGGAGTACAAAGCCGCTAACGCCTTGGAGGCGCTGAAGAATCAGCTGGCTCTCAAGGCGCGGGTCTTGCGCGATGGGCTATGGGAAGAGATCGCTGCCACCCAATTGGTACCAGGCGATGTTTTGCGTATCCGCCTGGGCGACATCGTGCCAGCGGACGTCCAGCTCTTGGACGGAGATTATCTTAGCGTCGACCAATCGGCGCTTACTGGCGAATCTTTGCCGGTGAGCAAAAAAACCGGCGATCTTGCTTACTCTGGGACTATCGTTAAGCAGGGCGAAATGCTAGCGGTAGTTACCGCTACCGGAATGCACACCTTTTTTGGAAAAACGGCAGGGATGGTGCAACAGGCAGGCGCGGTATCGCATTTTCAAAAGGCGGTACTTCGGATCGGGGATTATCTCATTTATATTGCCCTTGGTCTCGTTGCCGTACTCATTACCGTAGAACTCTTCCGCGGCGAATTCTTTTTGACCTTGCTACAATTTGCCCTGATATTGACCGTAGCCTCCATTCCCGTTGCTATGCCGGCGGTGTTGTCGGTAACCATGGCCCTGGGCGCTCTGAAGCTCTCGCGCATGCGAGCCATCGTTACCCGTTTGGAGTCTATCGAAGAGATGGCAGGCATGCAGATTCTCTGCTCGGATAAAACCGGGACCCTAACCCAAAATCGCCTGACCTTGGGCGAGATCGAGGCCGCAGCTGGGATAAGCAAGGATGATGTACTGCGTGCGGCTGCCCTGGCTTCCAAGGCCGAGGATCAAGACAGCATCGATCTTGCCGTACTCGCGGCGGTAGGCAATCAGCAGCTTTTGGCCGGCTGGCAGCAACAGCATTTTACCCCTTTCGATCCCGTCGGTAAGCGCACCGAGGCGCAGGTTCAGGCTCCCGATGGCAGCGTTTGGACGGTAAGCAAGGGCGCCCCGCAGGTGATCCTCGGGCTCTGCAGCGGCTTGCCGCCAGCACAACTACAGGCACTACAAGCGCAGATCGAGTCTCTGGCGCAAACGGGGTATCGCACCCTGGGTGTGGCGCGTAAGACGGCAACGGGAGATTGGGAGTTTTTGGGCATCGTCCCGCTCTTCGATCCACCGCGGGAGGATTCCAAAGACACCATTGCCCAAGCGCATGCCCACGGCATCGCGGTAAAGATGGTGACCGGCGACAATGTAGCCATTGCCAAGGAAATCGCCGGCCAGTTGGGGCTGGGGACGGGAATCCTACCCGCCGATCAAATCTTTGCCGTGCATGCCGATGTGCGCCAAAGCGCCCCCGAGCTGCGCCGCAAAATCGCCGCCGCCGATGGATTTGCCCAAGTCTTTCCAGAGCATAAGTACGGCATCGTCAAAGCGCTGCAGGCCGAGGGATACTTGGTGGGGATGACCGGTGATGGCGTCAACGACGCGCCCGCCCTCAAACAGGCCGACGTGGGGATTGCGGTTTCCGAGGCGACGGATGCGGCGCGAGCGGCGGCTGCTTTGGTACTGATGGCGCCTGGCCTGAACGTGATCATCAGCGCCATCGAGGAGGCGCGGCGGATCTTCGAGCGCATGAATAGTTACGCCATCTATCGCATCGTCGAGACTATCCGCATCATGGTTTTTGTGGTCCTCGCCATGCTTGCGTTCAATTTTTATCCTATTACGGCGATCATGATCATCCTCCTCGCCTTCTTCAATGACATCCCGATCATGGCCATTGCCACCGACAACACATGGCTCGACCCCAAGCCGGTGCGCTGGGACATGCGCCGGGTACTGACCGTATCGACGGTACTGGGCTTGATTGGGGTAGTGGAGACCTTTGGCATGATGCTTATTGCCATGGATCTCTTTCACATGGACATCCCGCACCTACAAACGCTGATTTTCCTGAAGCTCGCGGTTGCCGGACACCTCACCCTCTTCATTGCCCGCACGCGCAAGCCTTTTCTTCAGCGGCCTTGGCCGTCAGCCACGCTCCTTTGGTCTGCCATCATCACCAAGGCCGCCGCTACTCTCTTTGTGGTCTACCCCATGGGATTGGTGCCATCCGTCGGCTGGGCAGAAGCCGGTGCGGTCTGGGGCTACTGCATCGTCTGGATCTTCATCGAAGACTGGGCCAAGCTGCGGGTATACAAGCACCTAGAGTTCAATACGCCGCGCCACCGGCACTTTTTGCGCACCTTACGTAAGCCTTTAGGTCCTGTAGCTTAAAAATGTTGATTGGTGGGCGGTGCAGGGTTCGAACCTGCGACCCCTGCCGTGTGAAGGCAGTGCTCTACCGCTGAGCTAACCGCCCAATCTTTGCGAGTGGGAGAGGATAGAAAAGTCTCTGCACAAAAGCAAGCCGCCGTATGGGCGCAGAGCCTTGTGTACAACCGGCTGTCGACTTGGGTATAGTCGGAGGGCTTGATCCACGACAGGAGATAGAGATGAGTACGGAAACACCGAAAATCAATCGCCGCGACTGGCTTCGCCAAAGTGCCGCATTTATTGGGGCTGCTGCCGTTGCCCCCCTGCTCTTCACCAGCCGTGCCGAAGCGGCGGACAAGATGGCGAAGACGGCAGTGAATTATCGCGACAAACCAAAAGGATCGGAAATGTGCAGCAACTGTAAGTTGTTCATTCCCGGCTCCACTCCTACCGCAGACGGCGAATGCAAGGCCGTAGCCGGAAAGATCAGCCCCAAGGGTTGGTGCGATATCTACGTTCCCAAGAGCTGAAAACCCTCCGGGCCGCCCAAGGCGGCCCAACTGCCCCTGCTGCCACCCCTCAATTGCTGCTAGGTGCGGCGATTCCTACCGAGGATTTCCACTGCTGCATTTTGGCAATCAAAGGAGATTTGCCGCAATCTGCCGCCGAAAGGCTACTGCAGGCATCGGCCCATTGGCTGGTGGTCTGGAAAAATTTCTGCGCAGCACCCGCCTGCTGCGCCTGCGCCCCTGTCAAAAGCGATTGTGCCTTGCCATAGGCCGTCGCTCGCGCCCGGGCCCAAGCGGCCACACCCTGCCAACAGGCGGAGCGCTGCGCTCCGGTTTCGCCAACACAAGCGGTGCTCTGCTGGCGGGCACTTTGTAAATCCCCCGTCCAAATATGGGCGAAGTTGCTACTGCTAATAGCGGCACCGGCCTTGGCAATCTCCTTGTGCGCCTCGGTAGTAGCAGTGCTTACCGTTGGCAGAGAAGGCTCGGCGCTGAGCGACGACTGTAGCGGAATATTTTCTTCGCGAATGCTGGGCAAGGCAGGCTTGGACATGCGCGGCGCTTGCACGATGGGTCGAGGCGCCGGTCGCAAAGGGGCGGGCTGCGGCGCGGCAACATACTGCGGCAGGGTTGACATTTGCTGGCCGGCATAGGGGAGTCCGTTGTTGGTGCTACTTGCGCAGCCGGCCAGGGTCACAGCCAGTGCAGCCGTGCTCAGCAAAAACAGGGTCTTCATCGCAATGTCCTTTCTCATCATTCTGCCGCTATTGTACCGAAAAGTCGCCTCGCTGCATCCCCACGGGCTAATCCCGAGACGAGCCTTCCCGAACTTGCCGAGCTGCCGCCACTTCTGCCCCAAACAACACCGATAGCCACACCAAATATAGCCATAAGAGAAACACCGGGAGCAGACCGAGAGCACCGTACAACGTTTGTGTGGTCGAATACTGAAAATACAGCGTTAGCAGCAGTTTTGCCAAACTCAGTAATACAGAAGCACTGAATGCTCCCGCAAACGCATCGCCAGAATATACATTGGCCGCCGGTAGAACACGATATAGAAATGCAAAAAATAGCATCTCCACCAAAAATGCTATGAGCAGATTGAGTTGTTCAGGAAATACCGGAAGGGTGCCGAAGCGACTCAGCCAGTGTTGCACCGGCCCCAAGGAAAGGAGGGCGGTTTCAAGTTTGAAGTGCAACACCCGCATATAACTCTCTGACTTGCTGCGCCATAACTTCGGCAGGTGTCCGAAA
>NZ_JAVRKK010000090.1:0-9376 GCF_031962545.1 Candidatus Igneacidithiobacillus taiwanensis | reverse complement strand
CTACCCGGTAAAACCCCCGGATCCGGTACCCGACATGTTGAACCTGCATGGCACTCCTCCCTCGCCAAAGAAGTGCCAAAGGTTTGTGAACTTATGCAGCCGAGCAGCGTTTCCGGAGGCCAGCCATGCAGCGCGTGATGGCCTACGTGGACGGCTTCAACCTCTACTTCGGGTTGAAGGATTCCGGCTTCTTGCGCTTTTCCCAAAAGCGCATTGTCGTTGCCTTTCCGCCCAGTCGTTATTCGAACGAACTCAAGCGCTGCGCCAACGGCTACCTCACCATGGGTGAAGACAAGCTGCGCGCCAGCCAGCTGCCCGAACAACTCGTCAAGCCCGATGGCTACGTGCTCGCACGCCCTGCCAGCTGGCGCTGAAGGACTTTAAGAATGACCAGCATCAAAACCCCCAAAAAACTCATCGAAGTCGCACTCCCCCTCGATGCCATAAACGCCGCTGCCGCGCGCGAGAAGTCCATCCGCCACGGCCACCCCAGCACTCTGCATCTGTGGTGGGCACGCCGCCCGCTGGCCGCGGCGCGGGCGGTGATCTTTGCCCAGATGGTCAACGATCCCGGCTACGAGCGCCACTTGGGCCGCGGGGTGAACAAGCAGCAGGCGGCCCTTGAGCGCGAACGCCTGTTCAAGATCATCGAAGAGCTGGTGCAGTGGGAAAACACCAACAACGAAGAGGTGCTCTCGCGCGCCCGCGCCGAGATCTGGAAAAGCTGGCGCGAAACCTGCGCCCTGAACAAACACCACCCGCGCGCCGCCGAACTCTTCAACCCGGACAAGCTGCCCGCCTTTCACGACCCCTTTGCCGGCGGCGGCGCCCTACCTCTGGAAGCCCAGCGCCTGGGACTGGAGAGCTACGCCTCCGACCTCAACCCCGTGGCGGTGCTCATCAACAAGGCGATGATCGAAATCCCGCCGCGCTTTGCCGGCAAGCGGCCCGTCGGACCCCTTCCCCAAAGAGAAAAACAGATACCGCTGAACGAGGACTGGAGGGGTGCCAAGGGCCTCGCCGAAGACGTGCGCCGCTACGGCCAGTGGATGCGCGACGAGGCCGAAAAGCGCATCGGGCATCTGTATCCGAAGGTTGAAATCACCCCCGAACTAGCCCAAGACCGCCCCGACCTCGCGCCCCTGGTCGGCCAGAAGCTCACCGTTATCGCCTGGCTGTGGGCGCGCACGGTCAAAAGCCCCAACCCGGCCTTCAGCCACGTGGACGTGTCGCTCGTCTCGACCTTCGTGCTCTCCAGCAAAGCGGGCAAGGAAGCCTATGTCCAGCCAATCATCGACGGCGACGCCTACCGTTTTACTGTCAGGGTCAAGGGCAACCTCGATTTCGACCCGGCGGCCTACGCGCGGGCGAAGAGCGGCACCAAGCTGGCGCGAGGCGCGAACTTTCAGTGCCTGATGTCGGGCGCGCCGATTGCGCCCGAACACATCTACGGCGAGGCACAGGCTGGGCGCATGGGCGCGCGGCTGATGGCCATTGTCGCGGAAGGCGCGCGCGGGCGGGTCTATCTGGCACCAACGCCGGAGCACGAGGCGGCGGCACTGAAGGCAAAACCCGATTACAAGCCCGATGTCGCGATGCCTGAGAACCCACGCTGGTTCTCGCCGCCGCTTTACGGCCTGAAGACCTACGGCGATCTCTTCACCCCCCGCCAACTGGTGGCGCTGACCACGTTTTCTGATTTGGTGACGGAAGCGATTGAAAAATGCCGCCAAGACGCCATTGCCGCAGGCATGCCTGATGACGGCATCGGGCTGGATGCTGGCGGAGCCGGTGCGACGGCGTATGCACAGGCGGTGGGGGTGTATTTGGCGTTTGCGGTCAGCAAGACGACTAACAGAGCAAGCACGCTATGCACCTTTAAGATTGGGGTTGAGTGTCCCGGCGATACGTTTGCACGACACGCCCTAGCAATGTCATGGGACTACGCGGAGGCGAACGCCGTGTCTGGACCCACTGGCTCTTTTGAAAGTATGGTCAAAAATACTGTTGCTGGCCTTTTATCGAATGGCGCGATCCCATGCGCCACTGGCAATGTTTTGCAGTCTGATGCCTCTCACCAATCGATCAGTGACTGCAAGGTCGTTTCTACCGACCCGCCCTATTACGACAACATCGGTTATGCCGACCTGTCGGACTTTTTTTACGTTTGGCTGCGCCGCTCGCTCAAGGCCGTCTTTCCCGAGCTCTTTGCCACGCTGGCCGTGCCCAAGGCCGAGGAGCTGGTCGCCACGCCTTACCGCCACGGCAGCAAGGAGGCCGCGGAAAAGTTCTTCCTCGACGGCATGACCCGCGCCCTGCAGCGCCTGGCCGAGCAGGCGCATCCGGCCTTTCCCGTCACCATTTACTACGCCTTCAAGCAGTCCGAAACCCAGGATGCCGAGGGCACCAGCAGCACCGGCTGGGAGACCTTTCTGGAAGCCGTGATTCGCGCGGGTTTTGCCATCACCGGCACCTGGCCGATGCGCACGGAACGTGAGAATCGCAAAATAAATCAGGGGGCTAACGCCCTTGCCTCCAGCATTGTACTGGTCTGCCGCCATCGCGCGGCCGATGCGCCGGTGGCCAGCCGCCGCGAGTTCCTGCGCGAGCTCGATGCCGCCCTCCCCGAGGCGCTGGAGGCCATGACCCGCGGTGGGGTCAATTCGCCGGTGGCGCCGGTGGATTTGTCCCAGGCCATCATCGGCCCGGGCATGGCCATCTTTTCCCAATACGCCGCCGTGCTCGAAGCCGACGGTAAGCCCATGGACGTGCGCGGCGCCCTGCGCCTCATCAATCGCTTTCTCTCGGAGGACGACTTCGATCCCGATACGCTTTTCTGTTTACAATGGTTTGAGCAGCGCGGCTGGGCCAGCGGCAAATACGGCGATGCCGACGTTCTGGCCCGCGCCGTGGGCACCAGTGTGGCCAGCCTGCAGCAACACGGGGTCGTGGAGTCGGGCCGGGGTGAGTTGCGGCTGCTGCGCTGGGCCGAGCTTGCCGAAGTCCAGCGCCCCCAGCGCGACAGCCCCGTCTGGAGCGCCCTCCACCACCTCATCCACGCCCTGAACCGAGGTGGCGAAAACGAAGCCGGCAATATCCTGGCCCACATCCCCGAACGCGCCGCCGCCATCCGTGCCCTGGCCTACCGCCTCTACACCCTCTGCGAGCGCCAGAGCTGGGCCGACGAAGCCCGCGCCTACAACGAACTCGTCACCGCCTGGAGCGGCATCGAGCAAGCCGCCAGCCGCACCGGCCACGCGGGTACGCAGATCATCTTCGACGTGTAAGGAGGCCTCTATGTGGTATGTCACGATCTCTCAAGATATTATGCCCGACAAGCGTGGAGACGGATGGGAAGAGTTGAAGATTGCTAGCGGTTCTGTGCAGTTCTTCCAAGATCCCATTCTCTCAGGATTCCGGGGCTACATGCTCGAGAGCAAAGGGTCTAGGTTATGGAAAATTCGTTTTTTTGAAGGTTCGGATTTTAAGGAAAGCTTGTTTGTACGTTTTTCTAGAACGGAGCCGGAAAAAGACAACGAACATTTATTCCAAGCTTTCTCGGATGAATTTTCTGGGGACACGCCAAGTCCAGATCAAGTGGAACGCGCTTCCCAGTGGTTGCGAGAATCAAACTCCATCCTCCTTAAGGATTATACCACAAAGAATGCAAATTATCTTTTCCTGGACGGTCACGGCCTAGCCACGTTCTCTAAAGGATCGAAGAGCAATTCTTCAGAAGATTGCCCTGCGCGCTTCCAAAGGTACATTATACTCCTGTGTCTCTGCGCGGCCTATAAGTTGCGCATAGAAAAACTCATAAACGAATTAGCCGAAGCCCAAGATGACTGCACAAAACTCAATGAGATAATCAAGAATGCATACAGATTTTCTGCCCGCCACTATTTTCGACATCCTGTGCGCATGAAGAATATAGAATTACCTTTTGTATGGGATGAAATCCGCGACCGCATGCGACTCCAAGAGTATTTCGATGAGTTTCTCTCGCAGGCGAGCGCACTGCATCACCTAGTGGCAGATGAAGAGCGAGAACGGCAGCGGGCGCATCAAGAGAAGCTGTCCAACCGGATGACTCTGGCCCTAGTCCTTCTTGCGCTGTTGACTCTTGTCGAATCGCTGCCGCTTGTTGGAGTGCATCAATGAATCTGCGACCCTGGCGAGAAATTGCCGTCCCTCACGAGGATGTGCTCCGCGGCACCTTTCAACAGGCCGAGTTTGCCGCGGACTTGTCGCGCGTACATGCGGGCACCGCGGCGCCGCATTACCAAGACCCCGCCCTCTTTTTTCAGCGCACTTTCACCACCGAAGGCATGCGCCTCTTGTTGGACTCCGTGGTCCGGCGCCTCGCGGGCAAAGGTGGTGATCCGGTCATCCAGCTACAGACCGCTTTTGGCGGCGGCAAGACGCATACCCTGCTGGCCGTCTACCACTTGGCCAAGGGGTTAGCGCCGGTTAGTGAACTGCCGGGAGTCGCGCCCATTCTCGATGCCGCCGGGATCAGCGAACTGCCGCGCGCCCGCATTGCTGTTTTGGACGGTGTCAAGTCTTCGCCCAATCAGCCCGTGGCGCACGATGGCGTGCTCGTACACACGCTCTGGGGTGACCTGGCCTGGCAGTTGGGCGGAGCGGAAGGATACGACTTGGTGGCCGAGGCCGACCGCTCGGGCACCTCGCCCGGCAAAGCCGTGTTGGAAACCCTCATCGCCCGCTACGCCCCCTGCGTCATTCTCATGGACGAGCTCGTGGCCTATGTGCGCCAGTTTGAGGAGGGTAAGAGCCTGAGCGGAGGCACCTTCGATTCCAATCTCTCTTTTGTTCAGGCCCTGACGGAGGCGCTCAAGGGCGTGCCTACCGCCGTGCTCTTGGCCTCGCTGCCGGAGTCGGACAAAGAGGCCGGAACCCAACGCGGTGTGCGTGCCCTGGAAGCCCTGGCCCACTATTTTGGTCGGGTACAGGCCTTGTGGAAACCCGTAGCCACCGAAGAGGCCTTCGAGATCGTTCGCCGACGTCTATTTACACCAATTGCTGATGGCGCAGCCCTGGATGCCGCCTGCCGCGCTTTTGTCGACTTTTACGACGATCATCGCGACGATTTTCCTCAGGAAGTGCAAGAGAGTCGCTATCTGGAGCGGATGCGGCGCGCCTACCCCATTCACCCCGAAATCTTCGATCGGCTTTACGAGGACTGGTCGTCCTTAGAGGGCTTCCAGCGGACCCGCGGGGTGCTGAAGATCATGGCCAAGGTCATTCATCGCCTCTGGAAGGACGGCAACAACGACCTGCTCATCCTTCCCGGCGGTCTACCGCTGTACGACCCCGATGTGCGTAACGAACTACTGTATTACCTGCCAGCGGGCTGGGACCCGGTCATCGAGCGCGATGTTGACGGAGAGCGGGCCGAAACCACAGAGATCGAAAGCCTAGACACCCGCTTTGGTAGCGTGCAGGCTTGTCGCCGTTGTGCCCGCAGCATTTTTCTCGGCAGCGCCCCGAGTACGGCAAACCAATCGGTGCGGGGTCTGGAACTCGAGCGGGTACTGCTAGGTGCGATGCAGCCGGGGCAGCAGACGGGGTTGTTCCGCGATGCCCTGCGCCGCCTGGGTGAGCGCTTGCATTACCTCAATCAAGGGAACCATCGCTTCTGGCTGGATACCCGCCCCAATCTCCGGCGCGAAATGGAGGAGCGCAAAAGGCGCCTCAGCGACCGGGAGGACGTGCTACCCACCCTCCGGGGCCAGCTGCAGAGCGCCTTGGGCAGGAATTTATTTCCGAGCGTGCATATCTTTGTCGACAGCAGCGACGTGCCCGATGATTGGGCGCTGCACCTAGTGGTTCTGCCTCCCGATGCTGCCCATCACCGCAACGGCCAGGGCAACGCCACCACCCGCGCCCTAGAAATCCTCAAAAAACGGGGGGAGCAACCGCGCTTCAAACAAAATCGTCTGATTTTTCTGGCGGCGGATCAAGATACCGTATTACGCCTCAAGGACCACGTGCGCTCCTTTCTGGCTTGGCGCAGTATCGTCGAGGATTACCAGCACAATCGTATCGTCCTCGACAACCTCACCGGCCAGCAGGCCATCGACAGCTCGCGGCAAGGCGAAGAAGTGCTGCGACGCGCGCTGCGCGAGTCGTATCGCTGGATCTTGGCTCCCGTTCAGCAGGCGCAACCGGGGAAGCCGCTTTCCGAGATACAATGGGAGGCCTTCGCCACCAACCCCGGCAATACGCGCTGGTCGGAAGAAATCGAGCGAGTGTTGGAAGAAAATGAGCTCGTCATTCGCAAGTGGGCGCCCATCCACCTTCGCACCATCCTGCGCAATTGGTTCTGGAAACCCGACCATCCGGCCGCCAATGCGGCAAGCGTCTGGCAGCAATGTTGCCAGCAGCTCTATCTGCCGCGCCTGGCCGACGATCGGGTGTTCTTTCAGGCCATTGCCGCCGGTGCAGGAGATCCCGAGTTCTTTGCCATCGCGCAGGGGCAAGAAGACGGTCGCTACGTTGGTCTCGTGCTGGGCAAGCCTACCGTTCCCATTTTCGATACTGCGCTGCTGCTCGTCGAGCCGGCCGCTGCCGCCGAATACCAACGCGCACACATGCCTACAGCGCTCACTACCGGTGACGGGGTTTACATGGCTCCAGAGCCGGGGGCTCAGCCCACTCCGGGGGTCGAGGAAGGCAGTCATCCGCAAAGTTACCCAACTACCCCTTCCGAAACAGCGGCAAAATCGCGCAAGACCCGATTCCACGGCAGCATGGAAATCGACCCGCTTCGTGCCAAACAGCAATTTTTGGATCTCGTGGATGAGGTGCTGCAGCACTTTACGCTAGATCCCAATATCCATCTGAGCATTTCCGTAGAAATTCAGGCACGGTCAAGCAACGGCTTAAGTGAGAGCTTACAACGTATAGTTCGGGAAAATAGCCGGGTACTACGGTTCAAGCACGCAGAATTCGAGGAGGAGTAGTCTCTGGAAACATGAGAAGCCATAGCGCCACAAGCGGGCGTTTTAGGTAAGATCCCTCAGTTTTCCATTCCTGCAAAACGCCAAAGCTGCGACTATGGGTGCTGCCCTCCTGTGGTACCCTGGGCCATACTGGACCTCTTTGATGGGCGTTGCATGCACGTAGAATTGGTGCTGATTCTGTTGTTTGGGGCGGCGATCATCCTCTCGGTGATTGCCAGCCGCCTGTATATTCCCTACACCGTGGCGCTGGTTTTGGGCGGCCTGCTGATGGGCTCGCTGCAAATCATCGCGGCGCCGGCCCTGACCCAGGAGCTGCTTTTTTCGCTGTTTTTGCCGGGGCTGATTTTTGAGGCGGCTTTTCATTTGCCGGCCCGCGAGCTGTGGCGGGAACGCCTCAATGTGCTGGGCTTGGCGGTGCCTGGGGTGCTCATTTCCATTGTCGTCACGGCTGCCGCCTTGGTCTTTGGTACCCGCCTGCTTCCCCACGGTCTTGAAACGGTCATTCCCTTTACGATCGCCTTGGTCTTTGCGGCGACGGTGGCGGCGACGGATCCCATTTCGGTGGTGGCGCTCTTCCGCGAATTGGGGGCGCCTTCTCGCCTCACCCTGCTGGTGGAGGGAGAGAGCCTGCTCAACGACGGTACCGCCATCGTGTTCTTCTCTCTGCTACTCGGCCTCGCGCTGGGCCAGCACAGTTCGGTGGCCGGACTGAGTCTGGAGTTTGGCAAAGTGGTAGGCGGTGCATTGATCATCGGGCTGGTCATCGGCTCGCTGGTTTCCGAGGCAATCAAGCGCGTCAATGATGGCATGGTCGAAATTTCCCTGAGCCTCGTGGCCGCCTGGGGCAGCTTTCTCGCCGCCGACCAACTGGGGTATTCCGGAGTCATCAGTTGCGTGGTGGCGGGCCTGGTCTGCGGCAACTATGGTGCGCCGCGGGGGATGTCGCCCTCGGTGCGCATCGCCGTCAACACCTTTTGGGAATATATTGGCTTTGCCTTCAATTCATTGGTCTTTTTGCTGGTGGGCTTTACCATCCACCTCGAGACCCTGCTGCAGTTTTGGCCCCTTATCCTCATTGCCTACGTCGCCATCACCATCGCCCGCGCGGCGGTGATTTTTGCGATCACGGCCCTCACCAGCCGCACGCGGGTGCGTATCCCTTTGCGTTGGAATTTCGTCCTCGTTTGGGGCGGGGTGCGCGGCGCCCTGTCGATGGTACTCATCCTTGCCCTACCGGCGCAGTTTCCCGAGCGCAATCTCCTCGTCAACTTGGTCTTTGGGGTGGTCTTGCTGACCATTTTGGTCCAGGGATTGACGATGACGCCGGTGGCGACTTGGCTAGGAGTGATTCACCCTCAACGCGATCGTTCGAAACGGGCGGAAGAACGCATGCGCCTGCATCTCGCCCAGCACGCGCAGGCGCAACTGAGCCAACTGCGTAAGGAAGGGCTTTTGGGGGAAGAGGCCCTGCGTCTCCTCGAGGCGCATTATCATCTTCAGGGCGAGCGGGCGCGGGAGGCCTTGCAGCAATCTGCAGAAGACGCCAGCGAGGGGTGCGAGCAAGAGACGATCATGGTGCATCGACGATTATTGCTGCAAAACCAGCAATTGCTGCTGGAGGCTTGGCAAAAAGGCGAAATCAGCAAGGAAGTGCATGATCGCTTGGGCGCCGACCTCGATGCCGAGCTGATCGCCCTCGATTCTCAGCCGCAAAACGTACTCGCGCAGCTGCGCGAAGCGGCGCAGGCGGAACAAACATAAACGGGCGAGGTTTGACCCCCGCCCGCGGTGTGCGGTAGCTACGCGCAGCAGGATCAGCGCATGCCGCGTCCGCCGCCCATGCCACCCATCATACCGCCACCCATTCCGGCGCCGTGCATTGCGCCCATGCCATTACCTTGACCGGTCATACCCTGCTCTTGCGCCCGCGACTGCATTTGCTCACGGTGCTCTTGCCGCAACTGCTGCCGGGCTTCTTCCGAACCGGCGGAGCGCATGGCATCGCGGTGCTGCGCGCGCTCCTGCTGGGTCATCATCTGACCGCTTTGCACCATACTGCCCTCGGTGGTGGCAGCAAAGGCCATTGGCGCGGCCATGAGCAGGGCCAGAAAAATCGTTCCTTGCTTTTTCATCACTTACGCTCCTCAAGTTGTCCGTTGATAGATTGGGCAGCCCTCTTTTCGGCTGCCAAGGTCGATCATAGGAGTTCGTTAACTTTTTTCCAGGAATTTTCTGTGAAAATGCATTACGCGAGGGACCAAGGCGCGAAGGCCCTTGGCCGCACCAAGCCGTTGCCGCGGGGTATGCATAAGTTCACAAACCTTTGGCACTTCTTTGGCGAGGGAGGAGTGCCATGCAGGTTCAACATGTCGGGTACCGGATCCGGGGGT
>NZ_JAVRKK010000089.1:0-9464 GCF_031962545.1 Candidatus Igneacidithiobacillus taiwanensis | reverse complement strand
AGCGGGGCTCGCGGCAGGGGCTTGGTGGCAACGCGAAAGGCGAGATCCAACAATGGATCGAAGCGGTGCAGCAGACGCGAGAGGAGGATCATCGTCCGTACACTATCGCGGCTGATCTTGACCTCAGCGCCGCTACGAAAGCCTGGATTTTCGGCAATCCGCCGCAGGGTCAACACGGCCATCGCCAAGGCCCATAGGCAAAAATCGCGCATACCGGTTTGTTCTGCAGGAATCTGTAGGGTAAAGGTCAGGGCGTCGCGCAGGTGCTGTGCGGCCAGGGCAAGCATCTCTTGTAAAAAGCCCTGAAACCGTGGGTCACGCATACCCGGCTGCAGCGCCTCCGGCTCCAGGCCATGGGCCTGCAAGCGATCCCGGGGCAACCACAGCACCCCGCGCTCCCAATCGGTCCAAAGATCCTTGAGGATATTCGTCATTTGCAGACCTTGGCCAAAGGAAACCGCCAACGCCTCGAGAGGAGCGCCACCGTCGCGCATGCGGGGCTCATGCTCGAGAAACAGAGTGGTCAGCATCTCTCCAACAACACCGGCCACCACATAGCAGTACCGATCCATATCGGCCTGATCGATGAGCCCGGCGCGAGAGGCGCGACGCTGATACTCCGCCATTCCTTCCCCCATGATCTCCACACAGCGGATCAGGGCGGCCTGCTGTATCGCATTGAAAGAATGGGTGAGAGCAACGACTTCGGCGCTGTGGGCAATGAGATCATGCTCGCCCGCCGGCATTTCCGTGGCCATCCGCGCACCAAAACCAGCAGCAAACTCCGCTGCCGGCACTTCCCGACGCAGTACCTGCAAAAAGACCTTCTGCCAGTGCGCCTTTTCCTCGCCATCCAGCAAGGGATCATCTTCGATGGTATCGGCAATGCGGCAGAGCAAGTAGCCGTTGCCGACGGCCTCTTGGAGACCTGCGGGGAGACAGGGTATGGTGAGGGCAAAGGTGCGCGAAACCCGCTGCAGGCTCGCAGTCTGGTACCGCAGCAAGGCTTCCCGATCGCTGCGTTCTGGGGCCAAACCCATGTTGTCGGTCATTTACCATCCATGCCGAAAGAATCAAGGCGGGACTGTAAACGCCACCGCCCTTTCTGGCAAGTTGTGGGAGGCTGGTCAGAAGGCGAGGATCTCCCGCTTTTGCCCCGGGGGCAGGGAACTGATGATGCTTTGGATGCGCGTGAGAATACCGGAACGATCATTGGTAAAGCGAATCCCCATGGCCGGCGGATTGCCGTCGCGATTGTCCTTGGGCATGATCCAAATGACTTTTCCCTGCACTGGAGTGCGTTGGCCATTGTCTGGCAGGGTGATCATCAACAGCACATCCGCCCCCATGGGTAGCAGGTTCTGGGTTTCGACAAGAATGCCACCACCCCGCACCAGCGGCAGAAAATAACGCTGCACCGACTCGGCATCGCGCAAGACCACCGACAGCGCCCGCGCCGCCGGATCAATCGTCGTCATGACTCGTCACCTCCAAAAAACCAACGCCACAAGAGGCGTTCCATGCGCATGGAGATCTGCAGGTTTTGCCGCTGCTCCTGCGCCAATCGCAACCAGGCCTGGTAGTCTTCCCAGACGGCATCTTCGGAACGAGCAAGAGTCCTCTTGGGAAATTCCGTGTGTACCGTAGCTACGTTGTGATGTAGTCGAAAAATCTCGGCGTGCAAATCCAGCATCAGGTCGCGCAACAAGGCAACGCGCTCCTCGTCTTTGCTCCATTGTGCCGCGAGCTCCCAAACTACTGCACTCTGCACCTGCGGCGCGAGCAACTGTTGTCGCGTCTGCTGTACTTCTGCCCACAGGGCACTTTCGAACAATGCCAGGGCATAAGCAGGACGCTGCGCGTAGCGCTGGGCAAGGACCGCCGCCGCATCCTCTGGCAAGCCGCTGGCACGTAAATAGGCGGCACAGGCCGCCGGTGCGGGCGCTGGCATGGGTAGGCGTTGGCAGCGTGACCGGATGGTTGGCAGCAAACGTGCCGGCGCACTGCTCAGCAGCACAATGCGAGCACGTGGCGGCGGCTCCTCCAATCCTTTGAGCAGGGCATTGGCGGCAGCCGTGCGCATTTGTTCCGCAGCGAGGATGCGCAGCACCCGTACCGCCCCTACCTGGGGAGCAAAAGCGAGAAACTCCAGGCCTTCGCGAATGGCATCGATGCCCAGGGCCTTGCCGCCCTCGGAACTGATTTCCAGATAATCGGGATGCGTACCGGCGGCGAGCAAGCGACAGGAAGGGCAGCCAGCGCAGGCTTGCCCCTGCCCTGTCCGACAGAGCCAAAGGCGCAGCAGTTGCTCGCTCCACTCTGCCGCCAAGCCGTCCGGCGCCCCTTCCAGCAGCAGCGACTGCGAAAGTCCTTGGGCCTGATCGGCTTGCAGCCAAGCCGGAGGGGTAAAAAATTCGGTTGAATATTTATGCATTGCCTGCACGACGAGCGGGAACCCGCGCCTGCAAAGCCTGTTGGAGCTGCATCTCTACCTCCGGCAGGGGGAGGCCGGCGTCGATGCGACAGAAACGTTTGGGTTCGGCCGCTGCACGTTCGGCAAAGCTCGCCCGCGCCCGACGGAAGAAAGCGATACTCTCCTGCTCTAGACGATCGGGTCGCCGTTCACGGATACGCTCGGCTGCTAATGCCGGATCGATGTCTAGCCAGAAGGTGAGATCCGGCTGCGGGCTGATCTCCGCCCACCGCGACAAGGCGGCAATGCGTGCTGCCGGCAGACCCCGACCACCCCCCTGATAGGCAAAACTCGAGTCCTCGAAACGGTCACAGAGCAGTACCTTACCAGCGGCCAGGGCCGGCCGGATGCGTGTGCGTAGATGGTTGTAGCGTGCCGCATACAGTAGCAACAGTTCTTCTTCGGCATCGAGCTGCAAATCTGGATTCAGAAAGACGCCGCGCAGCGCCTCGCCCAACGGCCCGCCTCCAGGCTCTCGGCTGCACTCCACCCCATAGCCCAACTCCTCGAGCTGCTTCGCCAGAAAAGGCAGGACGGTACTTTTTCCCGCCCCCTCGATGCCCTCCAGGGTAATGAAGATGCCAGTCGTCTGACTCATGGCGTGCGTCCCGTTTGCAGATAGCGTTGAATCTGTTGCTGATGTTCGGCATAGCCCTTGGAGTAGTGATATTCGGCTCCTTTGGCAATGAAGTACAGATCGTCACTGGGTGCCGGGTGGAGAACCGCTTCCAGAGCCTGCAGGGAAGGCATGGCAATCGGACTTGGCGGCAGCCCCGGATGAAGGTAGGTATTGTAAGGACTTTGCACCCGCATCTGCTGGGGTTGCAGGTGGCCATCGTAGTCCTTGCCCAAGGCATAGATGACCGTAGGATCGGACTGCAGGGGCATTCCCGCCCGCAGCCGATTGAGAAAGACCGCGGCAATCCGTTGCTGCTGGCTCGCCGGCGCGCCCTCGCGCTGAACGATGGAAGCCAAAATGAGAGCCTGGTAAGGGTTCTGCACAGGTAAATTCGCAGCGCGTTTTGGCCAGGCTACCTGCACTTGCTGTTGCAAGGCCTGGGCGGCCTGCTGCAGTACCTGCAGGGCAGGTTCCCCCGGTACATAGCGGTAGCTCTGCGGGAGCAAACAGCCTTCCGCCGACTTACGGTCAGCACAGAGGGAAGACAAGTGTGCCGGCAACTGCGACGCTGGCGGTAAACCCTGCAACTCCAGATAGGGGCTGTGCTGCAACTGCTGATAGACCTGGCGTAGGGTCGCGCCGGGTACGATGGTAAAATTCAGCGGCTGCGAGCGTCCTTCCCGGAGGGCCGACAATACCCCCGAAAGGGTTGTGCCGCGGTGGAAGACATAGAGACCAGCATGCAGGGGTGGGCGTCCTAGGGCTCGCCAATACAAATGAAAAACGAGGGGCGAGGATAGCAATCCATGCCGCTGCAGGCTGCGGATACTGGCGTCCACACTCGCCCCTTGGCGAATGGGTACCGTAACCCCAGTGGCAGGCAGCGATAGCGGGTGATAGAGAGCCCAAAACACCCAGCCGCAGAGCGCCGCCGTGGCAAGCACCAGCACGCCCAGCAGGCGCAGTATCCAGCGCCTCATGCAGCCTCCGGAAAAAGGCCCAGCTGACGATGCCAGTCGGCAAGGCGCTGGGCCAAAGTTCCCGAAGCACCCGGCAGTTCCCGTTCCTGCCAGCGCCGGACCGGCCAAAAGCCGATGAGACTGTTACAAAAGAAGATCTCCTCGGCAACAAGCAGGGCTGGCGGTGCCAGACGCAGCCGGTGCACCTGCCAGCCCCAGGTAGCCAATCGTTGCAAGATTGCCGAGAGTTGGATCCCGGTAACGCCGCCATCACCCAGGTCTGGGGTAAAAATCTGCGCACCTTGCCGCCAAAATAGGTTGCTCTGGATACCCTCCCGCAGAAAACCCTCGCGGTCGCAGAGCACTGCCTCCTGCCAATCCGGTGGCAGACCACGACGAGCCATAATCTGATTGAGGCGATTCAGGGATTTTAGGGTCAGGTAAGGCGCACCACTTTGCAGAGGCACCATCGATAGCCCGGCCGCCACTCCCTCCTGCCAATAGGCGGCTGGGCGCTGCGGCCAATCCTGGAGTATGAAGAGCAACTCGCCCGGGCTAGCTGGGGGTGTCGCATAGCCCGCGCCCTCCCGACGTGCCAACACGATTTTTAGCACCAGGGCAGCGGGCGTTTCGGCCTGGGAAAGCGCCCGTTGCAACTGCTGCCAGTAGGTGAGCAATTGGGCGTCATCGAGCAGATCGATCCCCAACAGCTCGGCACCGCGTCGCAGGCGAGCGAGGTGTTCTGCCCAAAAGAGCGGCTGCCCACGAATGACAGCAATGGTCTCGAAGAGACCATCGCCAAACTGCACGGCACGAGAGAGGGGAAAAGGGGCGCTTTGGATTACCCCATCGATACTGCAGGCGAGGACGGCCATGCCTCCTCAGTCGTGATATTTACGGAAAACGAGGCTGCTGTTGGTGCCACCAAACCCGAAGGAATTACTGAGAGCCACCTCGATATTGCGTGCGCGCGCCAGATTGGGAACGTAATCGAGATCGCAACCCTCACCCGGCCGTTCCAGGTTGATGGTGGGCGGCAACACGCCATGGTGCAGAGCGAGGGTGGTGAATACCGCCTCGATGCCACCGGCGGCACCCAGCAAATGTCCGGTCATCGACTTGGTCGAACTCATCGCCAAACGCCGGGCATGCTCCCCAAAGACGGCCTTGACGGCTTCCGTCTCGGCAAGGTCGCCCGGAGGCGTAGAGGTACCATGGGCGTTGATGTAATCGACGGCATCCACAGGCAAACCGGCATTCTGCAGGGCAACTCGCATACAACGAGCGGCACCTTCGCCACCCGCGGCCGGTTGGGTCATGTGGAAGGCATCGGCGCTCATGCCATACCCCGCCACTTCGGCATAAATGCGTGCTCCGCGGCGACGAGCAAATTCCAATTCTTCGAGAACGAGAATTCCGGCACCCTCGGCAAGGACGAAACCATCGCGATCTGCATCCCAGGGCCGGCTGGCTTTTTCAGGTTCGTCGTTACGCGTGGAAAGGGCTCGCGCTGCCGAAAAACCGCCCAATCCCAGAGGACTGATGGCTGCCTCCGCACCACCGGCAATCATCACATCGGCATCCCCATACTCGATGAGTCGCGCCGCATCGCCAATGGAGTGGGTTGCGGTAGAGCATGCCGTGGCCATGGCAATGTTCGGACCCTTGGCGCCGTAGAGGATGGAGACGTGCCCGGAAACCATGTTGACGATACAGCGAGGGATGAAGAAGGGAGAAATGCGTCGTGGACCGTTCTCGACCACTACAGTGTGTTCCGCCTCGATACCGGGTAGACCGCCAATGCCACTACCAATGGAAACACCCACCCGCTCGGCAATCTCAGGCGTGATCTGTAGACCGGCATCTTCCATCGCCTCCATGGTCGCGGCCAAGCCGTAGTGGATAAAGAGTTCCATCTTGCGGGCTTCTTTAACCGACAAGTACTGACCCACGTCGAAGCCTTTGACCTCTCCAGCGATTTGGGAAGGGTACGGTTCGGGGTCGATGCGCGTCACCCGCGCAATGCCGCTACGACCGTGGACGATGCTATCCCAGGCAGCGGGCACCCCAATGCCGACCGGAGACACGATTCCCAGGCCGGTAACAACAACTCGTCTTTTCAAAGAGGGCTCTCCAAGCTCGGGCAAAAAATGCGCTCAGGCATCCTGCTTGGGGAGATGGGCACTGATGTAATCGATGGCCTGCTGAACGGTGGAAATCTTTTCGGCTTCTTCGTCGGGGATTTCGCAATCGAATTCCTCTTCGAGGGCCATCACCAGCTCCACGTTATCGAGAGAGTCGGCGCCCAGATCATCGGCAAAAGAGGCCTCGTTGGTCACCTCGTCTTCGTTGACGCCCAACTGCTCGACGACCACTTTTTTTACACGTGCTGCGACATCATCCATAGGAGAAACTCCTCAGTTGGTGAAAATTATTTTCGGCGGAATTGGACCACAGCTGACGCGGTCCTGTAAAGGTAAAGGACTTACCCCATCCACAGGCCGCCATTCACCTGCAAGGTTTCACCGGTGATGTAGGCGGCCTGCTCGGAGGCGAGAAAGGCTACTGCAGCGGCAACATCCTCGGGGCTACCGAGACGGGCGGCGGGAATCTGCTGCAGTAGTGACTGGCGCTGCGCCTCGTTCAAGACGGCGGTCATGTCGGTTGCGATGAAGCCCGGCGCCACACAGTTTACGGTTACCCCACGAGCAGCCACTTCCCGCGCCAGGGCGCGACTGAAGCCCATGACACCGGCCTTGGCAGCGGCATAGTTACTCTGGCCAGCGTTGCCCATAATACCCACTACCGAGGTAATGCTGACGATGCGGCCGTATTGCGCCTTGATCATGTCGCGCACACAAAGACGACTGAGACGGTAGACAGCGCGCAGATTGGTTTGGAGAACGCGATCCCAGTCCTCGTCCTTCATACGTAACAGCAATTGATCGCGAGTGATGCCGGCATTGTTGACGAGAATGCTCGGTGCGCCAAAGTCGGCGCGGATCTCGGCCAGGACCGCGTCCATGGCGGCGTCGTCGGTAACATCGAGGACATATCCGCGCCCCCGCGCACCCAAACGGGCCGACAAGGCGGCGGCACCCTCGACGCTGGTGGCAGTAGCCAGCACCTGCACCCCTGCGGCCAGCAAGGCATCGACGATGGCCGCACCAATACCCCGGCTGCCCCCGGTAACGAGGGCAAGCTGCCCGCTGCGCGCGGCGGACATCAGAGATCCTCCAGGGCGGTCACAAAACTCTTTTCGTCATCGAGCGCCAACATCCGTAAACTCGGTTCGATGCGCTTGCCAAGACCAGAGAGCACCTTGCCTGGCCCCATCTCGGCAAAGGTCGTGGCGCCCTGGCGAGCGAGAAAACGAATGCTTTCCGTCCAGCGTACCGGAGAGTAGATCTGTTTGCGCAAGGCTTCGCGAATCGACTCGGGATCGCGGTGGCTGTGCGCATCGACATTGTGTACGAGGAGGATATTGGGGCTACGCAACTCCACCGCGGCGAGATCGGCGGCAAACTGCTCCGCTGCTTCCCGCATCAGCGAGCAGTGACTGGGAACACTGACTGGCAGGAGCACGACTTTTTTGGCGCCGGCATCCTTGGCGCGCTCGCTCAGGCGCTCCACCGCCGCCCGATGGCCAGCCACGACAATCTGCCCCGGCGCATTGAGGTTGGCCAATTCGAGGACTTCACCGTGGGCCTCGCGCTGGCAGAGAGCCAGCAAGTCTTCCTCGGCAATACCGAGTACCGCAGCCATGGCCCCGGTCCCCTCGGGAACCGCATTCTGCATGAGTTCACCACGACGCTGCACGAGGCGCAAGGCGTCGGCAAAATCGAGGCTGCCCGCCACCACCAAAGCAGCATATTCGCCCAAAGAATGACCGGCGACAAAATCCGGGGGAGCACCGCCCTCCTCCTCCCAGGCGCGAAACATGGCATAGTCGGCAGTGAGCATCAGGGGTTGGGTCCAGCGTGTCTGGTTCAACTCCTCGATCGGCCCTTCCTGGGCAAGCTGCCAAAGATCTCGATGGACCAGCTCCGAGGCCTCGGCGAAAACCTCGCGCAACACCGGGCGCGTCTTGCTGATGGCCGCGAGCATACCGATGGACTGTGATCCTTGACCAGGAAAAACGAAGGCTATGGAACCCTGCACTGCACTCTCCTCGATTCGTACCAGAGGGACTCGCCCTCAAACCCAGCGTAGCAGGGCCGAGCCCCAGGTAAAACCACCCCCAAACGCCTCGAGCAGGAGCAACTGCCCGGGACGGAAACAATTTTGCTGCGCGGCGCTATCCAGGGCCAGGGGCACCGATGCCGCCGAGACATTGCCGTGCTCTCCCACGGTCACGACAACGCGTTCCATGGGCAAATTGAGCTTGTCGGCCGTCGCCTGAATGATGCGGATATTGGCCTGATGCGGCACCAGCCAGTCGATATCCTTCCCCTCCAGACCATTGGCTGCCAAGGTTTCTTGGACGATATCGCCAAGGGCCCGCACGGCCATACGAAAGACAGCATTCCCCTGCATTTGCAGGTACGATTCGTCCACCGCCACCTGCAGGAGTTCGGCATAGCGGCCATCGGCATGCAGGTGAGTAGAGAGTATCCCTGGGGTATCGGCGGCTTGCAGAATCACGGCACCGGCGCCGTCACCAAAGAGAATGCAGGTGCTACGATCTTTCCAGTCGACGATGCGCGACATGGTTTCTACGCCAATCACCAAGGCCCTCCGGGCAGCGCCGGTGCGCAGAAATTGATCGGCCGTGGCCAGGGCATAAATAAAGCCGGTGCATACCGCTTGTACGTCGAAGGCGGCGGCGCCTTGGTTACCCAGACGCGCCTGCACCAAGCAGGCAGTGCTTGGGAAAATTTGATCCGGGGTGGTGGTCGCCACGATGATCAAATCGATATCCGCTGCCTGCAAGCCGGCTTGCTGCAAGGCGCGCTCGGCGGCACGGGTCGCCATATCGACACTGCCCTGCCCCTCCGCCGCGATGTGGCGCTGACGAATACCGGTGCGCGTCACGATCCACTCATCGCTGGTATCGACCCAGGTGCTTAGTTCGTGATTGTCGAGGATGCGCTCGGGCAGGTAGGAGCCCGTCGCAATGAGTTGGCTGTAGGTAGGCATCAGGCGCTGCTGCGGATCCCTTGATGGAGGTCGGCGGGTACGACCTTCTTGGCGATTTCGAGGGTGAGACGGTGCCGCGCCTCGGCAATCGCCACCTCCACCGCCCGCGCAAAGGCTAGGCGATCGGCATTGCCATGGCTCTTGATGATGATACCGTTCAGGCCCAATAGCGTGGCACCATTGTATTGCCGCGAATCAAGACGTCGCCGCAGGCTTTGGAGGATTGGCCGATTGATGAGATAGGCAAGACGACCATAGAAACTGCGGGTATAAC
>NZ_JAVRKK010000088.1:0-9600 GCF_031962545.1 Candidatus Igneacidithiobacillus taiwanensis | reverse complement strand
TCCGCGATGACGACCGTACTTCCGGAATATAACCCCCATCCGATTTTGCAGATGGAAAGGAAGCCGTTGAGGACGGTTGATGCAAGCATCCAGCGTGATTTCTGCTGGTCCTGTCTGCTGGTATTTGCTAGGGTGATTTCTGTCATGCCCACGCGCTTACCATGTGTCCGGAGAAGATTCTGTTAGCAATTGAATCACCTCCAGAAAAAAGGGGGCCGCGAGGCCCCCAGAATACGTCAGCCGCAATACTGATGCTACTTGAAACGCTTGCGGGTATAGAGGTACATGATTCCCGCGATTCCGATATAAACAGCGGGTAGAAAGAAAATAATATCTTCCAGATTGGCATACTGCATGATGACCTCCTAGCGTTTGCTGACGCCCTGCTGCGACAGTTCTTCATCCTGGCTATCGAACATGGCAGCGCCGGCGGCCGAGATGAGGATAATCATGGTAGTGCCGATGAGCCAGGCAAAGTACCACGGACCATAGTCGCCAAGGATCACCGAAAGAAAAAGTGCAAGGCCCAGGATGACGGCAGCACTGACAAAGGTAAGCAAGTTTTTCATGGGAGAACCTCCTTAATAGGCGTGGGTATCGCTCGGACTCGGGCTCTTGACCTTGCCGCGCATGACCCGAAAACACCAAGTTGTGTAGGCGATGATGGTAGGCACGAAGATGCCACTAAAGATAGTCATCCAAACCAGGTTGTATGCACTACCCGTGCCGTTCCACACCGTGATGCTCTGGGCGGGGTTGTCGCTGGAGGGCATGAGGAAAGGGAACATGGAGACACCTGCAGTACTGATAACACCTATCCAAGCAACTGCTCCGAACCACCAGGCCAACGTCGGCTTGTTGGCGCGCATGGTCAGGCTTCCTGCCAGCATGGCCAGGATGGCAACGACTGGAATCAGCCAGAGGATGGGTGCCGCAGCATAGTTGTGCAACCAGGCGCCTGCCACCCGGGTAACATCCTGGGCGGCGGAAATATTGGCTGGCATGGCGGGGTCCGCATGGTGCAGCACATAACCGTCCATGCCGGATACCCAGAAACCACCGATGACGAAGAGTACCACACTGACCAGCGCAGCTACGGAGCCAATCTTTTTGGCCCGACTATAGATGGGATCCGTTCCCCGGATCATCAGCATGGCAGCCCCCTGGTATATGGCCAGGCTCAAGGACAACAGGCCACAGAGGATGGCAAAGGGATTGAGTAGATAGGAAAGGAAGGACTCCGTTTGATAATACTGACCATCCCAGCCAAAGTGGAAGCCCACTCCTTCGAGAATGTTTCCAAAAGCCGCACCATACACAATCATGGGCAGTGCGCCGGAAATCAAAAAGGCCCAGTCCCAGGTATCCCGCCATTTCTCGGCAGGAACCTTGGAGCGGTACTCGAAGGCCACCGGTCGCATGATCATGCTAAAGAGCAAGAGAATCATGACAATGTAGAATACCGAAAAGGACGTGGCATAGAGGCTGGGGAAGGCGGCAAAAATCGCCCCACCACCCAGAATGAACCAGACCTGGTTACCATCCCAATGGGGACCAACGACATTGAGGGCCATGCGCCGCTCGGCATCATTTTTGCCCACAAAGCGCAGTAGCGTCCCCACCCCCATGTCCATTCCTACCATGATGGCCAGCCCCATGAGCAAGATGCCCAGGAGTAACCACCATAAGACTTTCAAGAATACATAAGCATCCATCGTATGTTGCTCCTTTTGGGCGGGGCAGACGTGCCCCGCGCTTTTGCTTTAGGGTCGATCCAGACTGGCTTTGGCAAAGGCCGGTTTTCCTACCAATCCACCACCAGCAGCCGGGGCCGCATCGCCGTGGTGTTCTTTCTGGGGGCCCAGTCGGGCGTATTTAAACATCAGGTAGAGCTCGGCAATGATGAAGCTGCTGTAAAGGATTGCAAAACCAATCAACGAGAAGACCATGTAAGCCACAGAGTGGCTGGAAGCAGAGACAAAGGTCGGGAGCCATCCATACACGGTCCAGGGTTGGCGACCGTTTTCGGCAGTGATCCAGCCGAATTCGCATGCAATCCAGGGGAGACTGATGCTCCAAAGGGCTACTTTCAGCAGCAATGGATGCCGTTCTACTTGATTTTTCAAGCTGTAATAAGCAGCGAAGGCAAAGAGAACGAGCATAAAAAAGCCCGCCGCGACCATGAGCCGGAAGGCCCAAAACTCCACCCAGACATTGGGAATGGTGTCCTTGGCTGTTTTGTCGAGCACGCTCGGAAGGTTGGCCTGATTTACCTTGGCCAGATCCTGATCGGGGGCAAATTGCTTGGCGAGGAAGCCATAGCCCATATCATTTTCATACTTCTTGAAGGTCGCCAAGGCAGCCGTGTCACTATGGTCGGCATTATAGGCCTTGAGGGCGAGCATGGCCTTGATGCCATTCTCGATCTTGGGTTTGGCCTGTTGCTCCAACTCAAGGATACCGGGGATGACCGTGGTTTCGGTATGGGTCAATAACGGGGTTAGGACGTAAGGAATACTGATTGCAAATAGATTCTTCTGGGCTTGGCGATCGGGGATGGCGATCAGATTCCACGCTGCCGAAACCGGATGGGGGTCAGTCTTCCAGATGGCTTCCATGGCGGCGAGCTTGGTGGGCTGTGCGTGGGCATCGATATAACCCAAGGCATCTCCCAGGGTGATCACCGCAACGGTAGCAATCACCCCAAAAATACTTGCGATCCGGAAGGAACGCAGGGCCAAGTCCCGGTGCCTATTATTTAATAGGTAGTACGCGGAGATGGCCATCACAAACATGGAGCCCGTCACAAAACCAGCCGTAGTGGTATGGACAAACTTGGCCTGGGCATCGGGGTTGAAGATCAAGTCGATGAAGTTGCTGAACTGCATCCGCATGGTATTGGGATCAAACGTTCCTCCTCGGGGATCCTGCATGAAGCCGTTGGCGATGAGGATCCAGAGGGCCGAGAGATTGGACCCCAATGCCACCAGGTACGTCACCACCAAGTGGGCCTTGGGGGAAAGTCGATCCCAACCAAAGAACATGACCCCGATAAAGGTGGATTCCATGAAAAAGGCCATGAGCCCTTCAATGGCCAGGGGGGTGCCAAAAATGTCACCTACAAAGTGGGAGTACATGGACCAGTTGGTACCAAATTCAAACTCCATGGTCAGGCCCGTTGCTACCCCCAGGGCAAAGTTGATCCCGAAGAGCTTGCCCCAGAATTGGGTCATTTCCTTGTAGATGGGGCGTTTGGTAACCACATACACGGTTTCCATGGTCGCCAGAATGAAGGTGAGTCCCAGGGTGAGGGGGACAAACAAAAAGTGGTACAGGGCGGTCAACGCAAACTGTACTCGTGACAGCTCCACCACCGTGGGGTTAATCATCATACTCATTGAGTTACCTCCTCTTGTTACAGCAGAACAGGACCGGAATGAAGGCGTTGCAGAGGTTCCTCTGCAGGCGCTGCCGGACTCTTTTTTGCGGCATCGTGTTGTAGATATTGGGTACAGCGGGCCAGTAAACCGGGGCCTCCCGAGCCAAAGCCCAAGCGGCGCAGCTCTTCCAGACTCCCCAGGCGGCGGCCGCGGTTCTCCACCGCGGGATAGAGAAGGGTTTCATCTGCCATGGGTGCCAACAGGTTTTGCAGATGGGCGATCAACGCTGGCCGTTTTGCTGCCGGAACGCGACGGTGGAGCCCTCCCGCCAGCAGCGTTTCTCCCGTAAAGAGACGGTCCTCCCATTGGTACATGACCGCGCAAGGGGTCAGTCCGGGCGTGTGGAGTACGCGCAGGCATTCCTCGCCAAAGTAGAGCCGGTCTTCGTGGCGGATGCGCATATCCACGGCAGCATCGTTAATGCTTTCCTGGGCAAGGATTCTTGCCCCCACCCGGTCGCGCAGCGCCAGGGCAGCCTCCCGTTGATTCTTGTTCCAGTGGGTCTGGAGGGCGAAACGCAGACGCAGACCGCGGCTATGGAGAAACTCCAACACCGGATCCAGTTGCCCGGTACCCACATCGATGGTCACCGCCTCCCGGGTAATGGGATCTCCCACGACATAGGCCAATTGCCGGCCCTTCTCCCAATAAAACTGTCGAAAGATCATCTTGGCACCCCTTTCTTGCATTTTCCTATTACAAAAAGCAAAATTTGCGCCACACCAAAAGCAATACCATATAAGTGAGCTTTTACAGGCAGTTAAGTTTTTTTACCTAGTCCAAGCATTGCGTTTTTTCTGCCAAATATGGCAGTTTTTGGGATACGATATGCCAATCATGACAGATATGCTGGTTTCCACCGTGCCGTTGGTGACGATGTTGTCAATCCGTGTCCAATTCTGACCAGTCTCAGAGAAGGATAAGACTCAGTTTGCGGGAGGAATCATTACCGGTTTCGGGAATACCACAGTCCGGGTTACTGTTGGCAATAGTTTTCCAGCATAGTGCTCCAGTTTCACCACTTCGGCTCGAAACTCAGGGCGTGTAGCTTTGTTATGTTTCCTACGACATCAAATTATATCTATCGGAGAATACCTACATACTTTGGGATACCTCAATATCAGCAAAACTCAAAGGGAACTGTCTTTCGGAATGGGCATGAGGCGCTGCAAAAAGGCGCGGCGGTCACATTGTTGCTGTTTTTCCAGGTTGGCGCGGGTCTGTTGTCGGAATCTTAGGACTTGGTTCCAGGCGGAAAAGACAGCGTCAGCATCAGGGTAGCGGCGAAGACCCTGCACTTCAGGCTGGAGGAGGAAATGGCCTAGTTCAGGTAGATAGTGGAGGTGGCCCCGGCCGATGAGTCCGGGGACGGGGAGGGCGAGGAGAGGACCGAGGGCGAGGCAGGGTTGGACGGCCCGCTCCCCTGGAGTCCAGCCGCTGGGAAGGGGAAGGGGGGGTACGGCGGTGGGTATGCAGATACGGTAGAGGGCGATGGGGGTGAGCAGGTGACCCAGCCACCAACCGGCGACGAGGCGCAAATCGCGCAGTTCAACACCCAAGCTCGGGTGGGCCGCCTGGCTGTCGCGAAAGCAGTTCTCATGCCAATGGCGAAAGGCGGCGGTGATCTGTAGCTCGAGGGTTTCCGCCGTTAGGGCCGGCAAAATTTGCCATGTCCCGCTCGTCCCGGATCCGTCAACTGAGTTTTGGTGCGTCACGCCTGGAGCTTCGGGGTGAGGCAGGTGTAGACCAGATCGGCCAGTTCCTGGGCAAGGCCACGGTAAAAGAGTAGTTCGCTCTGCGCCGCGAGGTCGCCGAGGAAGCGATTCAGCCAGTCGCCGAGCGTGTCATGGCAGAATCCCTGCAGGACTTCAGATCTGCCCTGCTCCCAAAGAAAAGCCGCACATTCACAGATAGTACCCAGATAATCGGCAGGGAGCCCGGTGGGCAGCAAGCCCAGGTCGCCATAGAATCTTTCCAACGCAGCGGCACGATGGCCGTTCAATATGCCCTCTTCGAGATAGGCCGAGGCAAAGGGTGGACAGAGGGCCGGGAAAATAAAGAGCCGGGTATGCTCCCCCTGCCAGACATCCAGGGGTAGTGCCGCCAATTCTCTCAAGGCCGGAGCGAGCCACTCTGGGTGATGGGCCTGTTCCTGCAACAACTCCAGGGACTCGTTACCTGGCTCCGCCAGAGCCATGGCGCAGAAGCGCCAGGCGGCAAGGATATCGGACGGCGCTGCCAAGGTGGTCTCAGTGGCTGGTGAGGACATGATAAATGCCGGCACCGAGGACGCCATCATGGCCCGCATTACCCCAGGGGAAGACATAAACGCCGCTGGCCAGGAAGTAGTGACGTAGCAGGAAGCCGCCCAGGAGTACCATGCAGGCCGAGAGAATCACTGGGCTGCTGCGTTGCCAGCCCAGGAAGACACCTTTGCTTTCCAGCAGAAAGGGCAGAACCAGGCCAATGCCGAGAAAACCGACTACCCAGCCCCAGCTATGCCAAAGGATGTCGAGGGAGGCTTTGCCGCTGAGACTGCCCGGGAGGATGACGAAGAGGATACCGAAGATGAGCACGATTTCCACGGCAATGAGGAGCATATCCAGGCGTTCATACCAGCGGGCTAGAGCGCCATGTTCATGGAGTACGGCGTAGAGGACAAGGAGTTGATAGGCAAAAGCCGTGGAAAAAGCGGAAACGGTGAAGAGGGGCGGAACCAGGTCATTGGCCCAAAGGGCGGCAGCCGGGAAGGAACGCAGCAGGAGGCCCGTATAGGCGGCGGTACCGATGCCGTTGAGGATGGCGATCCAGGCGATGGGGGTGCGCAGGCGCGTGGCCCAGTCACCAATGATGCGGATCAGGGGCATTTCAAACCAGCGCTGCAGCCAGGGACCGATGATGGGCAGCTTGCGGAACCAGGGTTCCGCCAGGACCTGGGGCCAGATATAGAGTAGGCCAAAGACCATGGCCCAGATGATGAACTGGGTACCCCAGGCGATCCAAGACCAGGGTAGGAAGAGTACATTCCAGGGCAGGAGAATCTCCCAAACCCGAACGGGATGGAGCAGATCCACCAGCAGGAGGGCGGAGCCAAAGCCTAAAAAGGCCTCTCCGGAAAGGGTGCCCCAGAGGGTAATGCGGCGTTCTGAACAAAAGTAACGGTCCGTAAAGAGGCTAATCGCGATCAATGCCGCTCCCAGACCGCCGAGGAAGAGATAGGCCGCCACGAGGATACCCCAGCGATCCTGGGTGGCGAAGGTGGTGACGAAATGAACAGTGCTCATAACAGTTCCTCCGGAATCTTGTGGACATAGTAGACGTTGGGACCGGTGCCTAACTCCGTGAGCAGGCCCTGGGCCTTGCCAGTTGCAACGACCTTGGTGACAAGGTCATCGGGGTTGTCCAAATCACCAAAAATGCGGGAGTGAGCCACACAAGTTTCCACGCAGGCCGGTTGCAAACCTTCCTGCAGACGTTCGTAGCAGAAATCGCACTTGTCGATGCTGGGCACCGTGCGTTTGAGGAAGTCCTTGCCGTAATAGGCTTCGCCATAGCTGATATCCTCGGGGTCGGCACCATAGCGGGCATCGTAGGGACAGGCCATGGCGCAGGCCTGGCAACCCATGCAGATCTCCGGATTGACGCGAACGATGCCGTTGGCTTCTTTCCAGGTGGCCCCGGTCGGGCAGACACTCACACAGGGCGGGTTGTCGCAGTGGTTGCACAGCTTGGGAAAGAACTGGCGGAGGATCTTGTCACCCACTTCGATCTCTTCGTCATAGACATAGGTACGAAACTTATCGGGGTTCCAGACCGGAGTCTGGTTTTCCATGGCACAGGCCGCCATACAGGCGTTGCAGCCGACACATGTGTCCAGATTGATAAGCATGGCATATTTAGTCATAGCTGATTCCTCAAATGCGTTCCAGGCGCACGGTGAATTCCTGGGAGCGAAAACCGCCGCTCACCGGTTCGATGAAATTGGGAGTGATCTTATTGAGGGCTGTACCCATGCCTACGGCGTGAGTGAGGGCCGGATTCTGGTCACCGAAGCCGCTATACAAGAAAACAGTGTCCTCTCGCACCAGACGGGTAACATGTATTGACATCTTGGCCTTTTGCTGGGTCAACAGGTTGGTGACCAGCACCTTGTCGCCTTCCCGCAGCCCAAGTTTGGCGGCGCGCTGGGCATGGACCCACAGGCCGGTATAGATCTCACCGCGGAATTTGCTGATCCCTACCAAAGGTTGGAAATCGTTGTTGGGTGAGCAATGGGAGACGACCGGCACCATTCCGTACGTGAAATAGAATTCGTTGTCGGCCATGGGCGCTTTGCTGCCCGGCCGGCAGTCGGCAGGGATGTGGGTGGCCAGCACCGAGAAATAGGGGCTATCCCACAAACCGAATTGCTCACGCAGCTGACCATAGAGATTGCTATAGAATTCGGCACGACCACTGGGGGTTGGCAAGGCCATCTTGCGCGGCATGCCATGGTTGGCGATAAGTTCCTCGGCCTTGGCAACGGGATAGACTCCCTTTTCCCGCAGGACGGCATCCAGCTTTTGCGGCGTGATGCCAAGCCCTTTGGACTTCATTTCAAAGTCTACCTGTCGGCTGGCCATGCTGAAGGGGTTTTTGACACCTTTGGCGCGGTTCTCGGCGGTGAGGGCTTTGAGGCGGGCGGCGGGAACACCAGCGAGTTGCTCCAGGGCCTGATAGTAGGGCTCGCTGCTGCCGCTGATAATCTCCGTCAGCTTCAGCAAGGCATCGGGCAGGATGACATTGTCATAGAGGGGCGGCACGGCCTGATACCGGGTGATGAGCATGTTGTCGGGATTGGTGCCGTTGCCATAGATGGCCGGCTCGTCGCGCTCCAGATAGGTGAGTTCCGGCAGGACCACGTCGGCATAGGCCAGGGTGTCCGAGGGCATCACGTCCATAACAATGACCAGCTCCATGTTTGAATGCGTCAGGACCTCCTCCCAAAAGCCCTCGGGCGCATCGCGCAGAGGATTGGTGCCGTTGAAGAGAATCGCCTTGCACAGGTACGGCGCGCCTTTCCAGGTCAGTTTGCCCTTGACGGCAGCATCCAGCCCCACTTCCGTTGTAAAGGGAAAGGCCGCCCAGTTGGGAGAGTCCTTGGGAGTCTGATCGCGGTACACCGCCGCCCAGGCCGGATAGCCATGGGGATAGGTATGTGGATCGGCGGCTGCCTTGGCGCTCCAGTAGACAAAGGGCATCCCCGCCAAACTGGCCATGGGCGGGGCGTGGGGATCATCCTTTACCGCCCACATGTGGCGCACCTGCTCGCGGTAGTCGCCGCCAAAGATCCAGCCGCCAGGCACGTCGAAACCACCCTTGAGGCCCTGGATCATGGCCTGCACCCGACGCAGCATCTGGATGTTGCCATAGCGGGCTCCGGACCAGCCGGGGATGAGGATGGGGGACTTGGCCTGATGGAAATCGCGGGCGATTTTGCGGATGTCATCGGCGCTGATGCCAGTGTTGGCGGCCGCCCACTCGGTTGTGTAGGGCTCCAGTTCCTGGAGCTGGGCGTCGAAAACGGTGACAAGCTTCTCACCCTGATACTGGAAATCGGCGGGTGCACGCAGTTGCGGTTTGACCGCAGCACCGCTGCTGCTCTGGAGATTGCTGTTGCTAAATGCGGGCAGGAAGACAACCTGACCGCTGTGCTGGTCGATAACCGCCGGTTCCTTGTTGGCCGAAAGATAGAGTTCCCAAGCATTGTGGGTATTTTTTCGCACCAGGAAAGGCATGTTGCTGTGGCTGACGAGAAATTCCTCGTCGTACCACCCATTGTTCATCATCTCCCGCAGCATCGCCAAGGTGAAATCTAGGTCGCTACCGGGTTTGATAGCGTACCATTCGTCCGCCTTGGCAGCGGTTTCCGAGGCCCGCGGGTCGAGGACCACCACCTTGGCACCTTTTTCCTTGCCAGCTGCGAAACGCACCGCGCGGCAGGTGGATATGCCGCCGATGCTGGCATTGCCGATGATGGAAAGTATGTAATCGCTGTTTTCGTAATCCTCGATGACTTCAGCGTGAACAACATAGTTGCCAGTCATGGAATTGGTACCGAAATGACCGTCGAACACGCAATTCTGGGTGGGAGAGGTGATGAGATTGGGGATCTGATTGG
>NZ_JAVRKK010000087.1:0-9699 GCF_031962545.1 Candidatus Igneacidithiobacillus taiwanensis | reverse complement strand
ACGCCGAACGGCCACACCATCGACTCGGACAGAAACCACCGCTATCCTTCCTCCTCCAACATCTACCACAGTGCCAAAGGTGGTGGACGCATACACATTGTCGACATCAAAAGCCCCTATACCCATGATCACAGCCGCCGCGTCAGTCTCTATGCCGATGGCGTTGCGGAGGAATTGGGGCTGTCTGCAGAGCGTCGGCGCTGGCTACGGCGCGGTGCCCTCCTCCACGATGTCGGCAAGTTGGGAGTGAGCAACCATATCCTCGACAAACCCGGAAGATTGGACGAAGACGAATGGAAGGCGGTGCGCGTCCACGCCAGCCTGACCGGCGAGGTACTGGCGCGGGTCTTTCATTTTCAAGACATTGCCACAACCGCCGCCGCACACCACGAGCGCCTCGACGGCACCGGCTATCCCTTGGGTCTGCGCGAGCCGGAAATTTCCCTGGAAACCCGCATCATCACCATTGCCGACATCTTCGATGCGATTACTGCCGCCCGCCCCTACCGCGGGCCCATCCCCGTGCCGGAGGCCCTCGAAATCATGCAAAAAGAAGTTGGCACGGCCATCGATGCCCGCTGCATGCAAGCCTTGCGTACCCGCGTGCCGTCCTGGGCAATGGACTGAGGAAATCAGCTTTACAGATCAAGGCGTAGCGTCTACCCTAGGCGTAGGTTGATCGCTTCAAGGCCTCGCAAATGACTGCTGCCGCAACAGTCTTTTCTGCGTCATTCCCAAAGTCGCCCCTGCTCGATTGCGCGGGGGTGAGTAAGCGATTCGGTAATCATGAGGTACTGCAACACATCTCTTTTTCGTTGTCAGAGCGAGACTTCGTTGCACTCATCGGTCCCAACGGCGCTGGCAAAAGCACTCTTCTGTCTATCCTGATTGGCCTTCTGCGCGCCGATGCCGGCCATGTCAGTTTTCTCGGTCACGACATCGCCAAACTTGGCGCCGAGGAGCGCCTGGAAACCGGCTACGTTCCCCAAGAATTTCGCGGCTTCGAATGGCTGCAGGCAGGAGAACTACTAGACTACATTGCTGCTTTCTATCCGCGCGAGCGGCGGCACTGGCCGGAATTGGAGGACTGGGCAAGCCTGCCCCGGCGTACGCGCGTGCGGGAGCTTTCGGGTGGGCAGCGGCAGCGTCTGGCCATTGTGCTCGCGCTGCGCCACCGCCCGCAGATCGCGCTCCTCGACGAGCCGGTATCGAGCCTCGACCCCAAGGCGCGCCGCGACTTCGTGCAGTTATTGCATGCCGACTGCAAGGAACGGGGAAGTACCTGCCTGCTCTCTTCTCACATTTTGTCGGACCTCGAATCTTTGGCAGACCGTAGTTTGATCATGCACCAAGGGCGCCTGTTGGGAGATTGGAGCAGCAAGGACCGGTGCGAAGATTTACGCTGGCTCGATCCGGTGGCACGAGATTCCGAGCCAAAGGAACTACCCGCTTGCTTGATGACACTGGCACGCGAAGCCGAGGGGCGTTTGCTGGTTTCCGGTTGGCGCCAGTGCGCGCCGGAACTACGCGCGCAGGTGGAAGAATCCTGGCGCAGCACGATACCCGCGGACATGGAGTCGATCTTTCTTGCGCTGACCAGCGCGAGGCAAGCATGAGCGCCGCCTGGCGCAGCCTGCAGCCAAGGCTGTTCTTGCGTGACAACATGTATGCCGTCATTGGTGCCCTGCTCTTTGGTATGCTCTCGTTCACTCTGTCCCTCAGTAATGCGCAGGTGGATCACTGGCACCCACAGCACGCCTGGGCAGCTCAGGGCATGCGTTTGTTGATTGGTTTTGCTTTACTCACCTTGAGCACTGGAATTTTCATCCACTACTGGCGCATCGTGGCCGAACCACTGGTATTTCCTGTTCCGCGCTTTCGCCGCGACCATCGTCTCCTCTTTACCGTGCTCCTGCTCATTTTTGCCTGCGTTGCCTACGTCGACTTACTGCGGCGCCACGCGTATCCGGTGGGCGCTCTCGATTTGGTGCTCCTGTTTGTCGCCGGAGGCGTTTTGGGCGCCGTCATGGTTCGACTCCGTAACCCCGAGGCGACAGGTGGGGCTCGTTGGTTGCGGTTTGTGTTCTTCCTGCCCTTTTATCTGCCCATCTATATTGGATCGATCTACTGGGATATCGGCACCCTGCCCCTGTATTATGCCATTCCCCTGGCCCTGTTGCTGTTGTCCATGATTCTGCTCGCCCTTGTCTACACCCCACGCGAGCTGACCGGCAAATTGCAGGCACAAAGGGGTCGCGCCTTGTCCCTCGCAGCTCCCGACTTCGGCAAGCTACAGTCCCTACTCGCGTGGACCCCGGCAAACTGGCGCTTCCCGCCTCTGTTCTATGGTCCAAGGCGCCACGGCATTCTCGGTACCCTGTTGCAACAGGCACTAACCCTGGGCGTGTTTGGGCTGTTCTTTGCACTGATTTTACCTCTCGAAGGGTTCCCAAAAAATGCGCCAACCCCCGAAAATCTCATAATCGTTCGCGTTCTCGCCCTGAGCTCGCTGCTCGCAGTGCCCTGGAGGATCTGGCTGCGCCAAAGCTACGAGTGGCAAAGCATATTGCTCACCGGATTTTGGGGTGGCACCCGCAAGGAAATGCTCGGCAACTGGCTCCAACGCTTTGCCAAACATCTCTTTCTGCTCATTCTGACCAGCCTGATGCTACCGCTGATCGCCCTGATCATTTTGCATTTCTCGGGCCAGGTCATCCTTGCCCTCTTGAGCCTCCTCGCCGCTGCACTGGCAATCAATGCGTATTCTTCCCTAGGCGTGATCGCCCTAGGCTTCTACTCGGGGCCGGTTCAGCGATTTCTGGTCTTTCTTGGTATTTTGGTTAATCTCTTTGTCTTGGGGTTTTTGACCTATCGTACGATCACTGCTCCCCCTGCCCCGCAAGCTTTGCGGGTACACTGGGACTGGGTCCTGGCCGCCCTTGCCTTGCTTCCGGTTCTTTTTGCCCATTGGGGAGGAAAGCGGCAACTGCAGCGAGCAGACTGGCTACTGCCGGGACTCGGTAGATGCGATCCCAAACTTCCCGTCGTCGACTCTGCCAAGGCGCAAGAGAAAGGCGAGCAAGCCTGGACTGCAGCTGCCGGCTTCGCCATCATGTTGGCCTTCTTTTTAGGGCAGATTGGCTTTGGCGCCCTCGCCGCTTTCGCGCGCTCCTTTTCGATTGGAGTGCAACTCGGGGCAGAGTATGCCAAACGCCATGAGAAACTGCCGTCAGCAGTTTTGCAAACTGCAGTGCGCCATCTTCCTATCGATTTCCGCGTCTGGGTGGGATTGTTCGCCTATGCGGCAACGGCTGCCTTGCTGCTTTTTTTTCTGTATCAATACCTCAGCCGAGCCCAGTGGCGCGACCGTATTGGTTGGCGTCCACCCACCAGCGCCCGGGCCTACGGGGTGGCGCTACTTCTCGGCATTGCGCTTGAGGGTATCAGTGCCCTGCTCCTGGTTACTTTTCCGCCGCCCCACCACCTCAACCCCCATACCCTCGGCGTCTTTGATGCCCTGCACATGCAGGGGTGGCCGTATTACCTGATGATTGCGCTGACCGTCGCCTTGGCTCCGTTTACCGAGGAGATCATTTTTCGCGGTGCCGGGCTTGCCGGTTTGCGGCAGCGTTTTTCACCCTGGGTAGCGGCGAGCATCGTCAGCCTGCTGTTTGTGATCGTCCACGCTCCCTCCAAGATCGATAATTTCCATTACCCCTTGGCGCTTCTTATCATCGCCATGCTCGCCGCCGCCTTAGTTTGGCTGCGTCTACGCTATCGCTCTCTGTGGCCGAGTATCTTCCTGCACACCCTTTGGAATGGGGTGGCGATCTCGGTGTCGCTGTTGCACTAAAAACCGCATCAGTCGAAGAGCGTCAATTGCCCGTTGTCGCTAGGGGTCTTTCTCTTCCGCTCTCGCCCGCCTTTTCGTGAACCATGTCGGCGCAAAACTTCTTGTGCCTCGGTACGCGCTTCCGGTAGACGACGACGCGCCCAGATGCGCTCCTTGGCTTGCTGTGCCGCAAGTTTTTCCGAAACGATGGGTGCCGGGTAGGCAGAACTGCCCCACTCAGGTACCCAGCGGCGGACGAAATCGGCTTTTGGATCCTGATCGAGCATTTGCTTACTGGGGGAATAGATGCGCAGGGTATTGATACCGGTGGTGCCGGACTGCATCTGCATCTGGCTCCAATGAATACCCGCCTCAAAATCCAAAAACTGTTGCGCCAAAAAAAGACCGGTCTGGCGCCAGTGCAACCAGAGATGGTAGCTCGCAAAACTGACCAGCATGGCGCGCATACGAAAATTCAACCAACCGGTGGCCCGCAAACTCCGCATGCAGGCATCTATCAAAGGATAGCCAGTCTGCCCGTTGCACCAGGCCAAAAAGTAATCCTCCCGCCAGTCATCCTCGCGCAAGCCATCGTAAATACGGGCAAAATTATGGAATTCGATGGCGGGCTCATCCTCGAGTTTTTGGATGAAATGGCAATGCCAATGCAATCGGGAAAGAAACCCGCGCAGATGTCGAGCATGGCTTTGCGCTTCTGGGGAGGATTCCCGACGCAGAGCGCGCAACTGCGCCTGGGTATTCTGCACCACTCGCGCCATAGAGATGTTGCCAAAGGCGAGGTAGGCACTGAGTCGCGAGCAGCCTCGCTCGGCCAAACTTGGGCTCGATAAGCTGCTCAGGTACTGCCGACTACGCAACTGCAAAAAGTCCTGGAGGGTACGCACCGCGGCGGCTTCTCCTGCGGCAGGGGTCGGTCGCGCCGCAGGCTTTTGCAACTGCGCCAAGCTCGGCAACTCGCCAATTGCCAGGGTTGGCGCGCCCGGAAAGCACTCCGGCGTGGCCGGCCGTGGCCGGGCCATGAATCGATCCCAGGCATTCGCCCAGGCATCTCGATTGCGCAAGGGGCGCATCACGCCAAATTGCGGCCACTCCTGCCAACGCACCCCGGCCTGTCGGCACCAATCGCCTACCCGCTTGTCGCGAGCATAGGTCCAGCCGGGCCCGGTTTCTTGGTGGCTGAGCAGCTCGGTAAAGGGGTATTCCCTGCGCAATTCCGCCAAAACCTGGGGGAGATTGCCGCGGCGCAGCAACAGCGGTAAGCCTCGTGCGGCCAGATCGGCGCGCAGCGCGTGTAGACTCTCGCGGGCGAAGGCCCAATGCTGAGGGTCCCACTCCGGCGAGTTGAGCCACTCGTCCTCTAGCACGTAGAGCCCCACCGCCGCATCGCAATGCGCAGCAGCCAGAAGCGGGGCGTGATCTGCTACGCGCAAATCGCGTTTAAACCAAACCAAGGCGAGGCGGCTCATGTTCGCAGCATGCCATGCTGCCGCACGGCAAACAATTGGGGGACACGATGTGCGCTGCTCTTTCGCTCGCCCTGTCTGTATGATGTAGAAAACCTCTGCGCAGGGAATGACGACGCATGTCTACAGCCGAAAACTCGTCTTTTTGGGACAGTAACACCAGCGACTCCACGCCCGCGCAACGACTTGCCGGTATCGGTTTTGCAATCCTCTCGCCCAGCGCGCTTTCGGCCGAAATTGGCGCCCCTATAGAAGCCTGCGCGCCGCTCTTTGCGCTTTGGGAGGATCTCCCCGCCGACCCCTACCTACTCGATGGCGGCCACTATCGACGGCGGCGGCACGGGAGCTTTATGTTGGAGCACGCGGACGATCCCACCTCCGCTCACTTGCGCAGCGTCCCGCAGCGGCCCCACTGGCAACCAAAAACCTACAACGCCCTGCACGGCGGCTTATTCCGGCATTTTGCACCCCTGTCGACGGAGCTCAGCGCCGCCCCCGCCTTCGTCCAGCTCTTGCAAGGGCTCGGGCGCCTCTTTGCCTCGCTACGGTCCACCCATACTTGGTTTATCGAAGCGCACCAATTCCGTATCGATACCCACGAAGGCATTGGGCGGCCAACGCCAGAGGGTGCGCATCGGGACGGTGTCGATTTTATTGCGGTGCTGATGATCGCTCGACACCAAATCATTGGAGGAGAAACGCGGGTCTTTGAGGCGGAGGGCATGCGCGGCGTGCGTTTTACCTTAGAGGAGCCCTGCAGCGCGCTGTTGATGGACGACACCCGGGTCATTCACGAGAGCACCCCCATCCAACCTGCGGACAAACCCGATGCCGGGTGGCGGGATACCTTGGTGCTCACCTTTCGCGCCGGTGGTTTCCTCGAACCCGGCAGCTGAGCGACAACGATAGAGGAAATCAGATCAGGAACGGCGCAGAGGGCGGGATTCTTCCATTCCCACCATATATATGTTTATATTTCAGTTGGTTGCTATAGGCCAACTAGTTACAGCCGATAGTCACAAAGCTCGCTCAATCGATTGCCGTAAGTATACCAGACTTATGGACCCAATCCAAAGGAGCTGGCCAGTTGCTCTCGTCTGCGGCAACAGGACCGTGTCTTATGAATATAGTATCCAGAAATGCCGCCAGTTCTCTAGACTAAACCCTCGCGCTACAATTAAGCCAAACTGTGGGCCGGGGCCATGTGGTTTTGATCTGCCACGCTCAGCTTGAGCTTTAAGGCCGTACCGCGCCATGCCGAACGATGTGACGATACTCCTCAATCTACACCTTGGCCGCCGGTAAGGTAATCCGCAAGTCGGTAGCCACCGACAGCACGAGATCCAGATCTAAGGCGTTGTAGTGCTAACTGATGTTGAGGACACGCTCAAAAGCAGATTACCTCATCGGCAGTACTAATCCAGGCAGACAAGCCCTTCATTGAGCCTTTTTGCACACCGTCGGGCACCGATTCAATTCCCTGTGCCTTCAGAGAACTTCCGCAGCACTGGACCTCCAGTCCAATTTCCAACAGCTCGCGCAGCAGGGCTCGCGTGCTGTCCTCAGCGGTATCTGCATTTCTCAGGAGCAGTACCCCCTGACCCGCGAGAAACAGGCGGACGTCCTTGCCTTCTGCGAGCATGGCACCGGCGAGCCGTATGGCGGTGTCGGCTCTAGGATTTTCGGGTTCTAGCGCTGCATGCAATACGATCAGTGCTTGGGTCATGCAGTGGTCCTCGATGCGCTAAGGTTCCTTGGGTGTGTCTCGTCGACGGCCAATGCGATCCAGAGGCCGGATAGGGCGACAATGGCGGCGGTCAACCAGATGGTCGGAAGTATCTTATCCGCCCACTGGGCCGCAAGACCCAGCACCAGGCCGCCGATGGCATAGCCGGTGTCTCTCCAGTACCGATAGGTACCCAAAATCCGGCCGCGTTCCAGCGGGGGCGCGACATCGGACATGGCGGCAATCAGATTAGGATAGAGCAAAGCCATGCCCAGCCCCATAGTAGCGGCCGTAGCGATCCAAGCGTCGAAGCGATCCACCAAGGCAGTTCCGGCCAAACCCAGAGACAACAGGGCGAATCCTGCCAAAATGGGTGGCCGGCGACCGATCCGATCGGCAAGATGCCCCGTCCCAAATTGGCCCAGTCCCCAGACCATCGCGTAGACGCCGGTAATCCAACCAATGGAGACCACACCCAAGCCGTGCAAGCGAAAAAAGACGGGGAAAAGCATCCAGACGAGGGTGTCGGCGATTTTGTTAGCGACACCCCCTTGGCACAAGGCCCGGTAGGTGGAATCGCGAAAAGAGACCCGTAGGAAGGTCGCCCAAGCACTCGCCCGCAAGCTGCTTTCCGTTACACCCGAAGCGCGCTGATTCTGTGCGTGCTCGGCGTGTACCCAATGAATGGTGTCCTGGACCCGTAATAGCAGGAGGAGGGCGAGGGCAATGACCACAAGCCCGAAACCGAGCAGCGCCCAGCGCGGCCCATAGAGCACGGCGAGATAACCCGTGCCCAGCCCTGCCAAGCCCACGGCGATGTATCCCACCGCCTCATTGATGCCGACGGCGAGGCCGCGTTGGTGGCCATTGGCCAGATCGATTTGGCTGGTGACGGTCATGGTCCAGGTGAAAGCCTGGTTGACCCCCAAAAAGACATTGGCCGCGATGATCCACCACCAGTTCGGCGCAAAGAAAATCATCAGCGGAATGGGAATCCCCGCCAACCAGCCCAGGAACATCACTCTCTTGCGCCCGATCCGATCGGAAAGCCCACCCGCCACGAAGTTGAGGGCACCCTTCACCAGGCCAAAGGAGATGACGAACGAAGCCAAGTAGAGGAACGCATGGCTATCGACACCAAAGCGGTGGCTCATGGCGGGCAGGACATTGCGCTCCATCCCGATGATCAGTCCAACAAAAAAAACCTGAATGGTTTGCAGCAGAAACTGAGCGCGGTTGACGCCAATGCCGCGGGTGTAGGTCATTACCCTAGGATTCACTTGCGACGTCCCTGGCGTAGTGGCACGACGTTCTGCAAGGCCTCTTGCAACTGGCTGCTGGTCTGCATCTGATCGAGGATGAGTTCCCGGACGATCTCGCAGGTTTCCAAGACCTTGGGGCTACTCAGTCGGTAGTGGCAAAAGGTACCGCATTTTTCGCAGTGGACCAGCCCGCGCGCTTTCAAGACACTGAGGTGCTGGGAAATATTGGCTTTGGACAAACCGGTGAGTTCCGCAAGCTCCCCGGCATTCCTCTGTGCCTCGCCGAGACAATGGATGATCTCCAGGCGCTTGGGATGCGCGAGCGCGGCGAAGACCTCGGAAAAGAGGGCGTACCGAACCGTTTCATTTTTCATGCTGCTTTACCCAGATTGGTCGCCACGATACGGGCCATCTCCGCGGGTTTCTCCGGTAGGTCTGCCGTCAGCGCCCGAACGAAGGTCTCTCGATCCATGCTGAGGTAGGGATCCCAACGTTTTTCAAAACCAATGGTGGACGAGGGCTTTCCCGACAGTGCAGCGCCGCAGACACTCCCGGCCGCGTGCCCCGGGAAAATCTCCAGATCGTTAGGCAGGGCCAGTAGTTTTTGGTGGAGACTGTCGTAGAGCTTTGCCGCCATTTCCTCCGAGGCCCCCCCGAGATCGGGGCGACCGACGCTACCGACAAAAAGGGTGTCGCCGGTCAAAATGAACCAGGGATCGGTACTTCTGCGCCGGTCACTCACCAAGAGACAGAGGCTGTCCAAGGTATGCCCCGGCGTGTGCAACACCTGGGTCACGACATTCCCCGTTTCCAGGATCTCGCCATCGCGAAGGCCGCGGATGGGGAAGTGGACCAGACCCACATCGCTTTCGTGCATACAGTATGGCGCACCCACTCGTTCCGCCAAAGCTCGCCCGCCAGAAAGATGGTCGGCGTGAATGTGGGTATCGATGACAAAACTGATGGCAACCGCAGCCTTCCGTGCCTCTTCTAGGAACCATGGCTCGTCGCCGGCCACCACATCCACCGCGACGGCGAAGCCTTTGCCACCGCACCCGTAGAAATAGGACAAGGTTCCATCGGCACTTGCGCGTTGTTTGAAAAACATGGGCCACCTCTAATATTCAGTATTTAAGAAATCATGCAACCAATGTAGTAGCGCGGATCACGCCTGTCAAGACGAGTCGACGCCCAAATTTCATGGGACTTTTGTACGCCCAGCACCATGAGAACTCAGCCCGCCAACCACCACCCTTACTGCTCAAGCCAAAACGCCCGACCAGCCAAGGATGTCAGTGTCAACGGCCACCAATATGGCGCCATTTTAGGGTCGGCATAATGGCGCCATCTCAGGGTCGCTGTAATGGCGCCACTCCGGGGTCGGCATAATAGCGC
>NZ_JAVRKK010000086.1:0-10074 GCF_031962545.1 Candidatus Igneacidithiobacillus taiwanensis | reverse complement strand
CCATAGCGGGTGCTCACATTGGCGCCCTCGATCAGAGGCAGAAGATCGCGCTGCACCCCCTCCCGCGATACGTCGGGGCCGCTGTGCTGCCCGCCGCGGGGGGTCACCTTGTCGATTTCATCGAGAAAGACGATGCCGTCGTTTTGCAGTCGCTCCAGGGCAAGACTACGGACCTCCTCCTCGTTGACCAGTTTGGCGGCTTCTTCTTCTGTCAACAGCCGCCGCGCCTCGGCAATGGGCAGCTTGCGCTTGCTGGTCTTTTGCGGCGCCATATGGCTGAAGAGATCGCGCAGCTGGGCGCTCATCTCCTCCATCCCCGGCGGTGTCATGATCTCCACACTGGTTTTTGGCGCTGCCAATTCGATCTCGATTTCCTGCGTATCGAGCCGCCCTTCGCGCAGCATTTTGCGAAATTTTTGTCGGGTGCCTTCGTCTTGGCGTGGCAGGGTGCTGTCTCGAGGGCCGGGCACGAGAATGTCGAGCAAACGCTCCTCCGCCAGCTCTTCGGCACGCTGGCTGTTGGCCGCCTGGCGCTCGGCGCGCAGCATGTTGACGGCAATTTCTGCCAGATCACGAATGATGGACTCTACATCTTTGCCCACATAGCCCACCTCGGTGAACTTGGTGGCCTCCACCTTGAGGAAGGGCGCGTTGGCAAGTTGCGCCAGTCGCCGGGCAATTTCCGTCTTGCCTACCCCCGTTGGCCCGATCATGAGGATGTTTTTGGGGGTGATTTCCTTGCGCAGCGGCCCTTCCACCTGGGCGCGGCGCCAGCGGTTGCGTAGGGCGACGGCAACGGCGCGCTTGGCGTCGGTCTGGCCGATGATGTATTTGTCGAGCTCCGCGACGATTTCGCGAGGGGTCATTGCGCTCATATTCATACCAGTTCTTCCACTGTATGTTGTTGATTGGTGTAGATGCAGATGTCGCCGGCAATACCCAGGGCACGCTCGGCGATGGCGCGCGCGGGTAAATCGCTGTGTTCGAGCAGGGCGCGGGCCGCCGCTAGGGCATAGGGTCCGCCGGATCCAATGGCAATGATGCCATATTCCGGCTCGAGCACATCGCCCTGCCCCGTGATGATCAGACTCTGGCGCCGATCTGCCACCGCCAGCATCGCCTCCAGGCGGCGCAGCACGCGGTCGGTGCGCCATTCCTTGGCCAGTTCCACCGCTGCCTTGGCGAGCTGCCCCGGGTGCGCCTTGAGCTTGGCCTCGAAGCGCTCGAGCAGGGTAAAGGCATCGGCGGTGGCGCCGGCAAAGCCGGTGAGTACCTCCGGCTCGATGCGCCGCACCTTGCGGGCGTTGCCCTTCATGACCGTATTGCCAAAAGTGACCTGCCCGTCGCCGGCCATTACCACATTCTCCCCGCGGCGCACCGAGAGGATGGTGGTGCCGTGCAGGCTCGTTGCTTCACTCATGGGCTTGCTCCTTCATTTTGGCGCGTGGATGAGCGCGATCGTAGACCTGTGCCAAGTGCTGGTAGTCGATATGGGTGTAGATGGCGGTGGTATCAATCTGGGCGTGGCCGAGAAATTCCTGCACCGCCCGCAAATCGCCGGAGGACTGCAACAGATGGCTGGCGGCACTGTGGCGCAGACTATGCGGGTGCAGATGCTGCCCAAGGCGCTGGCGCCCCGCCTTATCGACCAGGTATTGCACCCCGCGCACCCCCAGGGGGCGTCCTTGACGATTGAGAAACAATGCCGTCTCGGCGCCCTGCGGCCGTTGTGCCAAGTAGCGCCGTAGCGCCGCCTTGGCCATCCGCCCCACCGGGACGATGCGTTGCTTGCTGCCCTTGCCCTGCACTCGCACCAGGCCAGCCGCGAGATCCAGATCGCCAAGGCGTAGTTGGACGAGCTCCGAAACGCGCAGGGCACTGGAGTAGAGCAGCTCGAGGATGGCCTGATCGCGCAGGGCCAAGGGCTCGTTGCCAACGGGCTGGTCGAGGAGCTCTTGCGCCGAATCCACCCCCAACCAGTCGGGAAAATGCCGCTCGCTGCGCGGCATGGGCAAGCCGCGACTGGGGTCAACCAACTGCGGATCCTGCCGACGCAGCCAACGATACCAGGCGCGCAGGGCGGCAAAGCGACGACGCAGGCTGGGCACGGCCACGCCGCGCTGGCGTTCACGAATCAAAAAAAGACGCAGGTGCTGCGCCCGGACGGCAGCCGGGGAGAGGATGTTCTCGGCAGCAAAAAAGCGCTGCCAAAGTTGTAAGTCTTGCTTGTAAGCGCGCAGGCTGGCAGGGGCAAGGCGGGCGCTGGCCTCCGCCAGAAAGTCCGTGATCGCCGTGTCGACGCCGCTAGGCATCGGCGCAGCGATCCAGGGCCGCCGAGACGAGGGCGGCAATCTGCGCCAGCAGATCCGTACCCATCTCGGGAACGTAGCGATGCGGGTCGGCGCTGGCGAGCAGAAGCAGGCCGCAAAAATTGCGGCCTTGCAGGCTGATACTCGCCAAGGAGGCCGGCGCTTGTCGAGGCGGAGCAAAAAATGCTGCCAGGTCTTCCGCATCCAGTTGCAGCCCGGCCTGCGCCGGGCGCTCGCCGCCCAAGCGCTGCCAAGTCTCTGCCGAGATGGGCAGGGCGCCGGGTAGCTCGGCCGCCGGATCCGCCAGCAAGACCAAGGTCTCGACACCAAAATCTGCGCAGAGACTGCGCTCAACCACGGCCAGACAATCGCTGCGACTGGGTGCTGCGAGGAGATCCGTGGCCAGGCGGCTAAAGTGGCGAGTCAGTTCATCGTGCCGCTGCGCCTGCTGCAGCAGGCCATCCAGGCAATGCTGCAGCCGGTCCCGCTCGGCACGCAGGCGCTGCACTTGGCGCTCCAATAAAGAGCTTGCCGAACCTACCCCCAAATGGGGCAGGGTCAGCTCCTGCAGCAAATCGGGCTCACGCAGAAAAAAATCTGGATGGGCACGCAGATAAGCGCGGCACTGGGCTGCAGCATCGTCGTGCATGCCTTAGTCATCCTCCCAATGGGTGTCGCTGTACTGCTCTGAGCGCGCGTGGATCTCGAGTTTGGCGATGAGTTGCGCGAGCTGTTCCAGCTCCGGCTCGGCGAGTTTCTCCAAAAACGCGAGCTCCTGGGCAGAAGCCTGCAGATTGCGGGCAATGGCATCGACTAGGGCTTGACTCATTACTTTCCTCCTTGGGAAACCCAGGTCCCATCGTATACGACCGCAGCGGGACCGATCATGTGCAGATGCGCGCCGGGGCCAGACCAGTGGATCTCGAGTGTACCCCCAGGCAGTTCGACCTGCACCTGCTCTGCCAGCCGTCCCCAGAGGCTTCCTGCCACTACTGCGGCGCAGGCATTGCTGCCGCAGGCCAAGGTCTCGCCGGCACCGCGCTCCCAGGTGCGTAGCTGCACGGCCTGCGGGCTTTTGATTTGCATGAAACCAACATTACAACGTTCGGGAAAGGCCGGATGCCGCTCCAGCTCTGGTCCCCAATCTGCCACCGGGGCGCTCGCGCAATCGTTCACGGCCAGAAGTAGATGTGGGTTGCCCATACTCACCGCGGCAATGGATAAGGTCTGCCCACGAAAGGGAAGCGCATAGTGGCTGGCAGGCGCCGCGGCCACAAAGGGGATGTGGGCCGGTTCCAGGATCGGCACCCCCATGTCGACCTCGACCAAGCCATCGGCACGACGCTGGAGTAGTAGTTGCCCGGCGCGGGTCTCTACACGCAGGGGATTTTTGTCGCTAAGCCCAGCACGTTGCACAAAAACGGCAAAGCAGCGGGCGCCATTGCCGCATTGGTTTACTTCGCTGCCGTCGGCGTTGAAGATGCGGTAGCGAAAATCGCAGTCGGGACGTTGCGCCTTCTCGACCAACAATATCTGATCGCAACCGATGCCAAAGTGCCGATCGGCAATGCGCCGGCAATCTTCGGGTTGAAGGGAGAAGGACTGGCGCACGCCATCGAGAACCACGAAGTCGTTGCCCAGACCATGCATCTTGGTGAAGGTCCATGTTTTATTCGCCATTGCCGCAGTGTAACAGGTTGTTGTGCGTTGCGCAGAGGGGAGGGCGCCGAAGATGGCTGGGGGACGTGGATTCGAACCACGGTTAGCGGAGTCAGAGTCCGCTGTCCTACCGCTAGACGATCCCCCAATGGAGAGGCCCGGATCATAGGGTGCGGCCGCTACTTTTGTCAACTTTACCGGTTCGTTGCAAAAAGTTCTTGGGGCGCTGTTGCAACGGCGCAAAAGGGGTGCTATAACTTGCCTCGTTGTACGTTAACAACGGCTCATGAGGAGGAGTCTTGTCATGAAGAAGAATCTCGTAACCTTTGCAGTTGCCGCGGCGTTGTTGGTCCCGGCTTTCGCTTTTGCTGATGACAGTTCCGATACCGCCAAGACCGGCCCCATCCTGTATGGTTATGCCCAGATCACCGGCAGCCAGCAGTTCGCCACATCCACCAACGGCAGCCCCTCGGGCAGCAATGGTCTTGTCTTCGGTGCCAATCGCATTCGCTTGGGTGTTAAGGGTGAGGCGGTTACTGGTGTCACCTATAACATCATGGCTGGCTGGGACAACGCTGTTATTGGCGGGAATAACGCCAACAACACTAGCATTTCTGGGTATAGCACCAACCAGTTGAACAACGGACTTGGAAATGGTGGCAACGCCTCCATCCTGGATGCGTGGATCAACTATGCCCCGGTGCCTTTTGCACAGCTGGAAGTGGGTAAGTTCAAGCAGCCGGTCGGTAACGAGTATGTAGACACCCAGGGTAATGCGTTGCCCTTCATTCTCCGCAGCATGAGTCAGTCGTTGCTGCCCGGTCGTTCCGCTGGTGCCATGATCCACGGCGAGAATGTTATGGACTCGGGCATTGGTTATGCCGTTGCCATCGCCGACGCATCTTCCCTGGATTACGGCAGTGCTTACAACTGGTTGGTGTCTGGGTCCAACCCCTTCGGCAGTGGCCAAGGTGGTTTTCTGAACGGTGGTGGTCAGTACTTGGCATCTGCCCGCCTGACCTATGACTTCATGGGTCCCTTGCTCAAAGCTGAAATTAGTGGTTCGCGTATGAGTCTGCCCACTACAGCGAGTGCAGCCGTCTCAAACGGAGTTGGTCTGTCCTATGGAGCTCCGGCCCCGACTGTTCCCAATGTCGATTCTCTCTACACTTGGAACGTCGGTGTGCATGGTGGTCTGATGGGTATCAAGTACGCAGCTGGTTATACCAATCTGCATACCGGCACGACCCGTAATGGCGAGCCTGGGTTTCGGGCGCAGGACTGGAACGTAGGTTTGGCTGCTAATCTCTATGAGATGACCCTCTTGCCTTCTTGGCTGGACCTCGAGCCTGCTGTTCGCTTTGATTCCTTCAGCATCAATGATTACTCGGGCTACGATGCCAAGCTGGACAACACCACTGTGGGCTTGAACTACTATGTCAATCCGAACAATCCACACGCGGCGGAGATTCAGGTCAACTACATCATCCCGACTGCTCGTGATGGTAAGTTTGGCACGGGCACCCCGGGTGGCGTCTTTGGTGGCAATGGCGCCCCCATCAACGGCATGGCGTACAACACCCTGATGTTGCAGTTCCAGGCTGGCTTCTAAGTTCGCTCAGAAAAAGCGTGTTGGGCCCCGTAAGGGGCCAAAGCGACCGCCCCTCATGGGGCGGTTTGCTTTTTTGGGGCCTTGCCGCTATAAGAGAGCCCGCCCCGGCACCCTTCTGCAAGAGGACTTTTTGTGACGCGTCAACTTCGTAACATCGCCATCATCGCCCATGTGGACCATGGTAAAACCACTCTGGTCGATCAGCTTTTGCGCCAGTCCGGCACCTTTGCCGCTCACCAGCAGGTGGAAGAGCGGGTCATGGACAGTAATGCCCTCGAAAAAGAGCGCGGCATTACCATCATGGCCAAGAATACGGCGGTGCAGTGGGGCGATACCCATATCAACATTGTCGACACCCCCGGCCATGCCGACTTTGGCGCCGAGGTGGAGCGGGTTTTGGGTATGGTGGACGGAGTTTTGCTCTTGGTGGATGCTGTCGAAGGGCCCATGCCGCAGACGCGTTTCGTTACCCGTAAGGCCCTGGAGTTGGGCCTGCGCCCTATCGTCGTCATCAACAAAATCGACCGTCCTGGCGCACGACCGGACTATGTGATCAGCGCTACCCTCGACCTCTTCGACAAGCTCGGCGCGACCGAGGAGCAGCTCGACTTTCCGGTGATGTATGCCTCGGGTCTGCAGGGCTATGCCAGCGAGGATCCTGGAGTACGCGAGGGTGATATGCGGCCGCTCTTCGAGCTGATTCTCTCCAAAGTTCCCGCACCGCAAGGAGATCCGGACGCCCCCTTGCAGATGCAAATTGCCGATCTCGATTACTCCAGCTATGTGGGGCAGATTGCCATTGGTCGGGTACGCCGCGGACGGATTCGCCCGGGTCAGGATGTCGTCCTCATCCAAGGAGCGGAGGCCAAGCAAAGCAAGGCGCGGATCCTCCAGGTGCTGGGCTTTGATGGCCTCAAGCGGGTTCCCTGGGAGGAGGGCGCATCGGTGGGAGACATCGTTGCCATTACCGGCATCGAGAGCCCGAGCATTGGCGCCACCATTGCCTCCCCCGAGGCGCCGGAAGCCCTGCCTTGGAAGCCCATCGACGAACCCACCCTCAATATGACCTTTCAGGTCAACACCAGCCCCTTCGCCGGGCGGGAGGGAAAATTTGTCACCAGCCGCCAGCTGCGCGAACGTCTGTACAAAGAATTACTTACCAATGTGGCATTACGCGTGGCTGATACCGAGAACCCCGACGTCTTTCTCGTCTCTGGGCGTGGTGAACTACACCTCACGGTACTCATCGAAAACATGCGCCGCGAGGGCTATGAGTTGGCCGTATCGCGGCCGCGGGTGATCCAGCGGCAGGTGGATGGCGTTTGGGAGGAACCCTACGAGGCGCTGACGGTGGATGTGGAAGAGACGCATCAGGGCACGATCATGGAGCGCTTGGGTATCCGCCGTGGCGATTTGCAAGACATGCAGCCCGACGGCCGAGGCCGCGTACGCCTGGAATATAGAATCCCTGCCCGTGGCTTGATCGGGTTTCACACCGAATTTTTGACGGCGACCTCGGGCACGGGGGTCATCAGCCATATTTTTGATGGCTATGGCCCCGTGAAAGGCCCTATCCCGGCGCGCAATAATGGTGTCTTGATCTCTGCAGAGGAGGGTGAGGCGGTTGGCTTTGCGCTCTTCAATTTACAGGAACGTGGGCGCTTATTCATTAGTCCCGGTGACAAGGTCTACGAAGGTATGGTCATCGGCATTCACAGCCGCGACAACGACTTGGTGGTCAATCCCCTCAAGGAGAAGAAGCTCACCAACATGCGTGCCTCGGGTTCCGATGAGAACATCATGCTTACCCCACCCATCAAAATGACCCTGGAAGCTGCGGTAGAGTTTTTGGCCGATGACGAGCTCGTCGAGGTGACACCGCAGTCCATTCGCATTCGCAAGCGCTTCCTCACCGAGAACGAACGCAAAAAAGCGGCGCGCAGCGCAAATTGAATGGTGGCGGGCAGCTAGGTCTGTTGCCTTTGCAGCCGCAGGCGGCGAAACCAGCCGCCAACGGCGGCGGGTAGGTCGCTTTCGAGTCGTAGTTCCGGATGCTGGCACAGGAGATCTTCAAAGACCAAATCGGTGCGCGTGGCAACTGCCCCCGAAAGGGGAGCGAGTAGGCGCCGAAGAGGCGCGTGTTGGCCCGGGCGCAAAAACTTGTCGAAGATGAGTAGGGTGCCGCCGGGGCGGAGAACGCGACTCGCCTCCGCCAGGGCTCGTTCGGCGTGGGGTACCACCGCCAGGATCAGGTGCAAGAGGACCACGTCGCAGGTGGCGCTGGCGATGGGTAAGTTTTCGGCATCGGCCTGCAGGAGCTGCGCCGTACCGGCCCGATTGCGGGCGCGGGAGAGCATGGCCCAGCTGATATCCAAGGCAACGCAGAGCGCTTGTGGCGGTAGCAGCGGCAAATCCAAGCCCGTACCCGCACCAACCACCAAAATGGTCTTTGCCGTGGACGGAATTTCCGCAATGTTGGCGGCGCGGGGGCCGCGCGAAAAACCAACGACGGCGCGGTCGTAGATCGGCGCCCAAAGGTCATAGGCGCGCTGCAGGCTACGCTTGCTCAATGGAGCACGTCGCTCACGGCCAGGCGAAAAGCTGGGATAGGGGTTTCGAAATCCTCGCCGTCTTCACTCACCCATTGGTAGCTGCCATGCATGCTGCCAACGGGGGTGGGAATGACGGTGCCGCTGCTGTACTGAAAGTGCTCGCCGGGCGCCAAGTTCGGTTGCTCGCCGACCACGCCAGGGCCGCGTACCTCCTGAATCCGGCCTTCGGCATCGGTAATGATCCAATGGCGATGCAGTAGCTGCGCGCTGCGCGGTCCGCGGTTCTCGATCCGCACTTGGTAGGCAAAGACGTAATGGTTTTGTTCCGGACTCGATTGCTCCGGCAGGTAGCGCGTCTCGACCTGAATTTCGATGGCGGTGGGTACGCTCATGGGCACTGCTCCTCGGCTGGCTTGGTCTTGCAGTCTATGCTCCCGTTAGCAGACTGCCAAGTTTCCGCGTCGGGAGAGAGCGCGCTACACTAGATGCCAAGACCAAAACCGAGAGTGGACGAGCATGGCAGAATTGCCCGAAATCGAGTTGTTCAAACAAAAATTGCAGCGCATGGTCCTTGGCAAAAAATTGGGTGGCCTGCGTTTACAAAATGCGAAAGGCGAATTGCTCTCCGAGGCGGGTGGACTTGCCGAAGACGCTCTGCAGGGAAAGGAAATTTCCGACATCCATCGCTATGGCACGCAGATCTTTTGCGAGCTCGACCGTCGCGAGATCCTTGCCCTGCAGTTGGGTGGTGAGCTGACCATGGAACTCGAGCGCGGACCTGCCACGGAAGAAGCCGGTGAGAGCCGCGCCGGCCTGGAACTGGCGATCAATGCCCATCTGCGTTTGCGTCTGCAGGGTACCCAGCTGGGTACGCGCCTGCGTTTGCTGGATGAAACCAGTGATGTCGATTTTCTTACCAAACTGGGCCCCGATCCGCTGCTGGTCCCTGCCGAGGGGCTGGCGCAGTTGCGAGAATCCTTGGCGCGGCGGCGTAGCGCCTTGCGCAATGTGTTGCTCGACGACAGCTTTGTGACCGGCATCGGCCCCATTTGGGCCGACGAGATCCTGTTCCAGGCGCGCCTGCGCCCGGATCGCTTGGTGCCGAGTCTCAGTGAAGAAGAGCGCGAGCGCTTCTTGGCGCAGATTCCGCAAGTCTTGCAGCGCGCCCTGCGCTCCCAGGCCAAGCTGCCGTTGCTACCCAAGACCTTCCTCACCCGCCACCGGGAAGACGGCCACTGCCCTTCTTGTGGTGGTGCCTTGGCGTCGGTAGTGGTGGGCGGCAAGGCGGCACTGTTCTGTCCCGCCTGCCAAATCTGAACCTCTAGGGGTGGCGCCAGGGCAAACCGCTGGCCTTCCATCCCTCTACCGTGCCGCGCTTGCCTTGGGAGTCGGGTTTGCCGTCAAAGCCGCCAAGGATATTGTAGACATGACGGTAGCCCAGCCGACTCAGATGCTCGGCAGCAGCGGAGGAGCGGCCCCCCGTGCGGCAGAGCAGCAGGAGTAGATCATCGGGCTCGGCAACGGCACGGATCTGCTCATCAAAGTCGGGGTTGGGAACCATGCCGGGGTAAAGCTGCCAGGGAACGTGGCAGCAGCCGGCAACGAAACCCGAAAACTCCAACTCGGGGTGGGAGCGGACGTCCACCAGTTTTGCCTTGGGATGCTCTTGCAACAGGGTATGTGCCTCTTCGGGGGTGAGGTCTCCGGCATGGAGCTTCCCTTGTGCGCGGGCGGCAGCGCGGGCCAGGATTTCTTCGTTTTGCATGGCTTGTCTCCTCATTCCTATCTGCAGCATAGCACCTTTGCGCTGGCAGACCCTAGGCGTACCGCGCAATCCGCCGTACACTCTTCGCACAGCAGTCCCGACAGGGGCTAATTTTGCCAACCAGCCTAGTGGAGGAGAATCGCATGGGGTACAGCCCGCAAGACGTGCTGAAGTTGA
>NZ_JAVRKK010000085.1:0-10173 GCF_031962545.1 Candidatus Igneacidithiobacillus taiwanensis | reverse complement strand
CCCACGCGCAAGCCTTGCAAGCTGCGCCCCAAGGCGGCACTGAATCGACCGCCGCCCTGGGGGTGACTGGTGGAATCGAGGGGATCATGGCCGGCCATCGCATCCATGAGCAAGGCGCAGTCGGCTGCCGAGCGGGCCATGGGACCGCCTTGGTCGAGGCTCGAAGCAAAAGCGATCATGCCGTAACGAGATACTCGCCCATAGGTCGGTTTGAGACCAGTTATGCCGCAGAAAGCCGCTGGCTGGCGAATCGAGCCCCCGGTATCGGTACCCGTGGCCGCCGGAATCAAACGCGCTGCCACCGCCGCTGCGGAGCCGCCCGAGGAACCACCAGGCACACACCCCAGGTTCCAGGGATTACGTACTGGCCCAAAATAGCTGGTCTCGTTGGAAGAGCCCATCGCAAACTCGTCCATGTTGAGTTTGCCGAGGGATACCGTCCCTGCCTCCTGCAGCCGCCGCACCACGGTAGCATCATAGGGCGAGACAAAGTTGGAGAGCATCTTGGAACCGCAGGTGGTGCGCAACCCCCGCGTGCAAAAAATATCCTTGTGGGCGAGAGGGATGCCCAATAAGGGAGAGGACTCTCCTTGGGCTCGCCGCCGATCGGCGCTCTGCGCCTGCTGCAGCGCCGTCTCTGCTGCAATGCTGATGAACGCATTGATGGTGCCCTGCGCCGCCTCGATACGCCGTAGTAGAGCCTGCGTGAGCTCTACGGCAGAAAAATTTTTTTTGCGTAGCCCTTCGGCGAGCTCCGCCAGTTCCAGTTGGTGGAGTTCCATGCGCCTACCTTATTCGATGACTTTGGGAACCAGAAAAAGACCGTCCTCGGCCCGGGGTGCAGAGGCCAAGAGCTCTTCTCGCGAGGGTGTTTCAGAACGGAGTTGATCCGCCCGCAAGGGCTGTTGCAAATCCAGGGGATGCGCCATGGGTTCAATCCCTTCCGTGGGCACCGCTTGCATCTGTGCAACCAGAGCAAAGATACTGTCCAACTGACCAGCCACTTGGGCCAGCTCGGACTCGGGTAGAGCAATTCGACTCAAGTGCGCAATACGTCTAACGATTTCTGCTTCCAAGCTTTCTTCCTTCAAGGTGTGGCAGCGGCAGAATCCGTGGTCGCCGTAGCTGGCGGCAAGTCCAGGCCCTCCAGCAACTGGCTCTTGTTCACTTTGCCACCGTCGATCAAAAACTGCTCGTGCTGCTCCCAGGCATTGCGGGCAAAAACATAGGGATTCACCGCATCTTCCACCATCCGCACCTGCGGCGCATCGACATGACCGGTGTTGATGATGCCCATACCAGACCAGGCCCACTGCGCATTGCTACTGGGAAAATAATACGGCGGCGCCGTATAAATCGCGAGCGCCAGCCCCGGAAGATTCCGCAGCGAGCTGGGGCCATAAAAAGGAAGCACCAGATAGGGTCCTTGCGGCACCCCCCATACCCCAAGGGTCACGCCAAAGTTGTTACTCTGCTTGGGTAGATCGAGCTTGTTGGCAACATCGAAGATGCCGCCCAAGCCGAAGATGGTATTCACCAGAAAGCGGCTCAGCCCCGACATACCTAGCTGAACCCGGCCCTGCAGAAAATCGTTTACGAATACGTAGGGCATATCCGCATTCGCAAACACATTACTCACGCTGGTGCGAAAAAATTTGGGGGTTACCGCCTCGTAGCCTTGGTTGACCGGTCCCAAGACGTTTCGGAAAAGCCAGAGGTTGGCGTTAAAAATTGGCTTGTTGATCGGCTCTAGTGGATCATTGGAGCTGCTCTGCCCATTCGGCCCCTGCACCGTCGCACAACCACTCAAACAGAGCATGGCGGCACAACCCAAAACGATGGCAGTACGCCCCAAATTCACGACTTCGCTCCCGAGGCATAGTCTTGAATTTGACGCCGCAGGTGGGCGAGCAAGGCCGGGAAGCCTTTGCTTTTGAGCAGTTCCGTATACTCGGCGCGCTTTAGGGAAAGGTCGCTAACGCCATCGGCCACTACATTGACCACGCGCCATTCCTTGTTGGCCGACTGCTCCAATAGGTAATCGAAACGATGCACACGGCCGCTTTTCATGGTGAAGGTCGTAAACACCCCCATGGTCCCAGGACGCAATTCCTGGGTATCGACCACCGCAAAACGCTCGCCATCGTATTCATCAAAGCGTCCGGCATAGGTCGCTGCGGTATACTTCGCCAATACGCTCACGAACTGCTTTTGCTCCGCGGCACTGAGCTTCGACCACTCCGAACCCAAAGCGAGTTGCGCGATTTTATCGAAATCAAAAACCTTGGCGAGAACCGGCGCAATGATCTTATAGCGTCCCGCATACCCCGCCGCCTTGCCTGCCTGCATGGTTTGCAGCAGGGCCTGGTCGAGGGTCTCGATACTGGCTTTTGGGCTATCCAGCGCGGCCTTTTGCGAGCTGGCGACGGCATCGGCCGCCCACAGCACAGGGCTACCGAGTCCAAGCAGACCAACCGCCATAAACGCGCCCAAGAGTCGCGACTTACGCATCATGACACCACCTCCCTGTACCGAAGAGCCTGCCTCAACGCTCCACCCGCAAGGGGAACACCGGCCGCCTGGGTGCGGAATCCGAAGAACTCGGGGGCATATCCGGCGCCATTGGCCCCGATGTTCGTGGCCCAAAGAGAGCTACCTTTAGCGCTTTGAGTGGATGGGCAAAGGTATCGTTCACTGCCGTCGGCTCGAATCCGGAGTGTACCTGGCACTGATCGCACTTGCTGTTGTTTCCTACGCCATAGCGATCCCAGGGAGTTTCTTCCATGAGTTCTCTGAAACTCGAGGCATATCCCTCGCTTACCAACAGATAGCAAGGCTTCTGCCAACCGAAAATATTGCGGGTGGGATTGCCCCATGGAGTACATTGGTAGGTTTGGTTACCCGCCAAAAAATCGAGGAACAAACTCGATTGGTTGAAACGCCACTTCGACTTGCGCTCCTTACCGATACGAAAGATATCACGAAAGAGTTGACGCGAGGCTTGCCGCTTGATGAAAACTTCCTGCTGTGGCGCACGCTCGTAGTTGAATCCCGGCGAGATAGTTACACCCTCGACTCCCATTGCCTTGCAGTCGTCGAGAAAATTGGCTACCTCCTCGGCACCTTCCCCTTGAAACAAGGTGCAATTGACGGTGACGCGGAAGCCCTTCTGCACCGCTTCGCGAATGGCCTCTACAGCACGCCGATACGTGCCCGGCTGGCAGACAGAGTCGTCGTGGCGATGCTCGTTGCCATCCAGATGTACGGAAAAAGTCAGATATGGAGAGGGTCGATAGTCGTCCATACGTTTTTTCAGTAGCAAGGCATTGGTGCACAAATACACAAAGCGCTTGCGCTGGATGAGACCATCGACGATCTGCGGCATTTCTTTGTGAATCAGCGGTTCGCCGCCAGCAATCGAAACAATCGGCGCCCCACATTCTTCTGCAGCACCAATGCACTCTTCCACCGACAGGCGTCGGTCCAATACATCGTCAGGATAGTCGATTTTGCCGCAACCGGCGCAAGCCAAGTTACAACGAAAAAGCGGTTCGAGCATGAGAACCAGGGGGTACTTGCGATTACCGCGAAGCTTTTGCCCAATGATGTATCGTCCAACCCGATAGCTTTGTATCAGTGGCACTGCCATTGTCGAATCTCTCCTTTCCTCGGGGCAAGCATTCCCGAAATGAATGTGACTTTCTATACTATAACATACCGAAGCGTATGTTACCCAGCACCCGAATTGTTACGCAGCTTTGCGCCGAGACAGAAAGAAAAACAAGAAATTGGCAATCCGCGGCGCAAGCTTTGGGCGCAGTAGGCGCGCATCATAAGGAGCGAATCGACGCTCGTTTTCTTGGCGGCAGAGAGCCAGGAGCTTGCCGAGGCTCATGTCCTGACTGACCTGCTCATGGCCAGTCATAGTAAAGTTTTCTTCGCCGCCGCCCATACCGCGAGCGGTTTGGATGCGTGCCCAAGCCTGCAAGGCAATTACCTGGAGGCGTTGCCACTCGAGGACGATCTTCTTCCACCAGGGCAGCTGTTGCCGGTACCAATGGAGCCAATTGATGAAAAAAATGATATGACGGGCCTCTTCTTGCATGATGGGCTCGAAGATCTGTACCAATGCCGCCGGGAAAAAACCGGAGTCTCGCGCGGCGGCAAAAAGACCAAAGGCAAAATACGAGTCCAAACACTCGCCATATCCCGTAAACAGAAACTCCCAATAGGGATCGCGGATGCGCGGCGGAGGCGGCGGCGGTGGAATCTGGATACCATAATGCTGCACCAAGGCCTGCAAGAGTTCGGCGTGGCGACGCTCCTCGAAACCATCGAGGGCAATAGCGGCCTTCACTAGCGGATCCGTCTCGGCATCTGCCATATGCTGCACCATGCGTGCGGTAACACTTTCCGTGGCCACCGCTTCACCCCAGAACGGCAGGGATTTGAGTCGTTGCTCGGCAGCCGCATCTAACTCCGGCCACGAGATCTGCCGTGGATCAAAGTCGATGTGGGTGTCATGAAAAAACTGGCAGAATAACTCGCGATGCCCTTGCGCCGTCATCTCATCCATCGTCACGCTCATACCATTTTCTCCTGCGAACCTCTTTTTTTGCGCCAAAGCAGGCGGAAATTCCACCCCTCCATCATATACCAGGACAGCAACAAGGGCAGCCCCAAGAAGAGTTCACGAAAACGGCGCAAGAGAGAGTAGACCAAAGCGAGATCCGCGGGGACCCCAACCACGGCACCAAAGAGCATGAAGCCGCCTTCCTGCACGCCCAAGGCTCCCGGCATAAAGAAGGCCACACTGCGCAAGGCCTGCCCCAAACTCTCCAGCAAAATTGCGGCGCTAGCAGAAACGGGGTGGCCTAATAGATAAAAACTGAGCCATAACTCACCGGCACCGGCAAAGAGCCCCGCCAACTGCCAGGCATTGGCGCGCAGCAATGCCCAGCGGCGCCGAAAGATGTTGCGAATCTCTTCATCCAGCTGCTGGAGATTCCCGAGGAACGCCAGGAAATCGCGACCACGCAACAATCGCTCCTGTAGCCGCAGCAAGAGGGAAAAAAGACCATATCGTTGCTGCAACCAAAAAAGCAGGAGCAGAACCGGCAAAGTAGTCAGCAGAGCGTAAGCTACTTCGTTGCGCAGGGAGAGATCTGCACTCCAGGATAAGAGCAAGAAAAAGCCCAACAGCGTAAACAAGAACTGACTGACCAGGGTCAGGCCAACCTCTACTACCACGCTCGCTGCGGCTTGGTAAGTCGAAACCCCCATGCGTGCCAAAAGGCGAATGCCGATCAGCTCGCCACCCACGCGGGCAACGGGCAAAAGACCATTGATGGCCTCGCGCAGAAGCGCCAGCCAAGTCAACTTACCGAGCCGTGGACGATTGGGCATGCCATAGAGCAGCCAGCGCCAACTCATCGCATCGAGACCAATCACCAACACATGCACAGGAACGATCAGCCATAAGAGCCAAGATCCCTGACGCACAATGTCGAGGATTTCACCCACGCCCGCATACCAGACGAGGTAGCCAGTGAAAATGAGGCCCAGGGCAATCAGCAGCAGCGAGCCCCACCCCTTCGATGCCGCACTGGAAACCTCAGCTGCCCTCATCTTGTGCAATACCCTCCTCTTTGGGAGAGGAAGTAAATAGTAGAAGCAAGGCCGGTAATACAATCAAAATACAGAGCAAGACGATGACCAAGGCAATGCTCAAGGCATCGCCAAGGCTCGCCATACCCGGATCGACCGAAAGCGCCATGCTGCCAAAGGCGCTCAAGGTCGTGAGACCGCTGAAGAATACCGCCATGGGGGTCGAGGTTTGCAGCAGGTGAGCAACATCAACCCCACTGCGCCAGCGCAGAACGATATAAATGCCAAAGGCCACCCCGAGCCCAATGAGCAAGGGCAACACGATGATATTGCCGAGATTGAAGCTCACCCCAAGCAAGGACATCGCCGCTACGGTAAAGAGAGCGGCAAGGAGCAGGGGCAAAACGATCAGCAGCATGTCGCGATAGCGGCGCAGAGAGATGAGCAGCAGGAGGGCAATGCCCGCTACGGCGACATAGGTAGCCTCTTGGAAGGCTCCGAGCACCGCTTCCCCGCCCTCTACCAGCATCACCGGCGTTCCCACCGCGTGTGGCTCGACTTGCCGCACACTGTTCACAAATTGCAGCATTTTCACATTGTCGGCGAGGTTTTCTTTGGGAAAGACTTCAACCCGCGCCTGACCATCGGCGGCCAGATATCGGCTGCGCAGGTCCTGGGGCAGAGTATCGAGGGTGACTTGCGAGGCAAGGAGCGCCTGACCGAGTTGCTGGAGTTCGTCGGGTAGGGTGCCCAAAAGCGTAGCCTGCAGCGATGCCAGAGCCTTGGCATTGCCCCCATCTTTTTCCAAGAAGCGTTGCAATGCAGCGGCCAAGGCACCGGCAGCGGCTCCCTGGGGCGTTTGCTCCCGAGCCGCCAATTCTTGCAGCTTCGCCTGCAGTTTTTGTAGTTTACCCGCGGTATCTGGGCCGGGTGGGGCAATCGTCGCCGGCATCAACAGCGAAAATGGCGGTACCAAAATCTGCAAGTTATTGAGGATAGCGAGTTTGGGCTCCTGATCCGCAGGTAGATAATCGGCAAGGGTGATGGCTCTGGCGACCGTTGGCACCTTACGTACGCGTTTAGCGATTAGCTCAGCCTGTTGTAGGTTCGGCGCCAGGATGTCGATGCGGTAGGGTGCGGTGTCGGGATTGGCAAGCAAGGATTCGAAGACTTTCACACCCTCGGCATGCTGGTCGATCATGTGCAGGGGATTGAAATCGAAGCGCACCCGCAGTGCCGCCGGAACCGCCGCTGCCGCCAGGAGGGCAACCGCAATCAACACCATCCAGGCATAGCGATGAATGGGATAGCGAGTAAGAGTCGGCACCCGTCGAAAGTGCGGGAAATCAAGGCGCTTACGGGCTTGCACCGATAGCGGCCAAATGGTGAGGAAGGCGGGCAGCAAGGTGATCGTCAGTAGCAGGCCGATGAGCATGCTCGACCCGGAGATCAGGCCCAAATCCACAATTCCGGCATAGCTCGTTGGCACGAAGGCAAAGAAGCTGATTGCCGCCGCCACCGCCGCCAGAGAAAGGGCCGCTCCCAGGCCACGGGCAACTCGGCGCATGGCCTCCTCGTGACTGGTACCGTTGAAAAGCTCCTCGCGAAAGCGAAGGCTGAATTGGATACCAAAATCGATGCCCAAGCCAATGAACAAGATCGCAAACGATACCGAAATCAGATTGAAGGGGCCAATGGCAAGCAGCGCCCAGGTAGTGGTCAACAAAATTCCTACCACCAGATTGAGTAGTACACCAACTACCAAGCGGGTACTGCGTAGGGCAAGGATTAGCAAGAGAATCTCAAGACCGAGAGTCAGGGCAAGGGAACTGAAAGCACCTTGGCTCACGGTCTTGAGCTGCTCGGCATCGAGAACCGCTTGGCCGGTGATGCCAACATCGAGCCCATGCTGGGCGTCGATACCAAGGGAATGCAACCCCTTACGTAAGGCTTGGATGGAAGCCTCCGCCGGCTGCAGGCTGGCGTAGTTCAACACCGGTTCGAGGATGACAAAACCTTGTTTCGGGCCGAGCTGCGCCAGGCTGCCACCCATCAGATTGGCCCAAGAAATCGGTTCTGGCTTGCCAGCCAGCTCGCCATCGATGCTTTTGGTGAAGGCTTCATATACCGGGGTGAGCCCTTGCACGTCCGTACCGTGCGAGAGGCGCTGATCGACGGCCTCACTGAGCAAATCGCTCAATCCCGCCAAACTAGGATTGGCGGAAAGGCTGGCGATGAGGGGCTGCGCATCGGTGATTCGCTGGGCAAACGCGCGCACCTGAGAAACCGGCAGATACAAGAGGCCGTTACGCTGAAAGAATGTGCCACCACCCGGCACATAAACACTGCGAAAATAATGCGGCTGCGCCTGCGCCCATTTCTGCACACGCCGAACCGCGGCTTGGGTGGCACTGGCATCCTTGCCTTGCAACACCACAACGATGCTGTCGCGATCCTGCGGAAAGATCTTGTTATAGGCGCGTTGTTCTTGCTGGAAAGGCAGATCGCGGGACAAAACATCACTGGTATCGGTATTCACCGCAAAATGGGTAGCGATGAAGATGCCCCCGAGGACCACAGAAACGGCATACAAGAGCAAGACCAGCCGCGCCCGCTGCACACTCCACTGCATCAAGCGACAAAGACGCCGCATGTAGATCTCCCCGAGGCGGGCGAGAAAACGCTCAGCCGCGGGCGAAATCACGATAGGTTCCTTTTCGTATGTGCCGCGACTGCAGGAGTTCCGGCAAGTCTCGGGCGGAAAGTGCTTGCCACTCTGCCACGGGCCGATAGTTGGGCATCAGGGCACGTAGGCTCGGGCTTTGCTCGAGTGCAGGATGAAAATACAGTTCCGTCACCTGACCGGCGGGGACAATCGCCAGAGCGCGCCGTAGGTGCTCTCCATCCATCTGCCCCGTCGACTGCAAGCCAAGCAAGACATCATTACAAAACAGGCCATGGGATTGAATGACGCGACGCATGCGGGCAACCCAGGGCGTGAGTAGCCGAACGCCAAGGGCAGCTGCGCCTTGTACGGGCGCCAGCTGCCGCGCCAACGCTAGGGGCTCGCGCGGAATGCGCACCGAACGCAACGCAAAACGCTTGCCAATGTCTATCAACAAATGCAGAACCGTCGGGTGAACGTGAAGGTGTTTGTGGGCGTTGACGTGATCGAGGGGCAGGCCAAAGTCGGCAAAGGCCGCGTATTGTGCCGCAATTTCGGCTTCGAGCTGGCGTCGCACCCGCGGCAGGAAAAAGTAGCGAAACCCACGCCGCCAGAGATCGGCAGCAAACCGCCCCTGGGTATCGACCAAATCCGGCACCTGCTCTGCCGGCAGAATCGGAGAACCGTCGACCAAGGTCAGGTGCAAGCCGACACCAAGCTTTGGTAGCTCTCGGGCCAAACGCACAGCCTCGGCAGCTGCCGGCGCCGCCACCATCAGACTGGCGCTGGTGAGTACACCCTGCCGATGGGCCGAGGCCACCGCGGCATTGACCGCGGGGTCCAATCCATAATCATCGGCATTGAAGATGACTCTAGCTTCGCCAACCACACTCAACCATGGCGCTGACGCAAAAAGCGCACGAACTCGACCCCCTCGCGCAGACGACGCTTCATCATTTGTGAGCTGCGCAGCATCTCGCCGGTGATTTCAGCAATCTTACCCGCCCGGAAGTAGAATTTTTTGTACATGACCTCGACGGAATCAAAAATCTCGGTGTGATTGAGATGCGGATAGCTCATCGGGCTGATCTGCACACCACGATCATTGACCAAGTGCGATTCATCTTCCTCTGTCAACCAGCCCTGTTCCTTGGCCTGCTTGTAGAGGTAGGTACCTGGATACGGGGCCGCCAGGGAGACCTGAATGGTATGGGGGTTGATCTCTTTGGCAAACTGAATGGTTTGCTGGATGGTTTCCTGGGTCTCGCCCGGCAAGCCCAGAATGAAGGTGCCATGGATGGTGATGCCGAGTTTATGGCAGTCCGCCGTGAACTTGCGCGCCGCCTCGACTTTTAGGCCCTTCTTGATATTGTTAAGGATCTGCTGGTTACCCGACTCGTAACCCACGAGCAAGAGACGCAAGCCGTTGTCGCGTAAGACTTTGAGAGTTTCGTAAGGAACATTAGCCTTGGCGTTGCAAGACCAAGTTACCCCAAGCTTGCCCAAACCACGAGCAATTTCTTCGGCTCGCGGCCGATCATCGGTAAAGGTGTCGTCATCAAAGAAGATTTCTTGCACCTGCGGGAAGGCCTTCTGGATGTACTTGACTTCCTCGATGACGCTGGCAGCACTGCGGGTGCGGTAGCGGTGTCCGCCAACGGTTTGCGGCCAAAGGCAAAAGGTGCACTGGGAGCGGCAGCCGCGGCCCGTATAAAACGAGATATAGGGGTGTTTGAGATAACCGATAAAGTAATTTTCGATGCGTAGGTCGCGCTTGTAAACCTCGGAAACGAAGGGCAAGGCGTCCATGTCTTCGATCATGGCGCGGTCAGGAGTGCGTACCAGTAGACCATTGGCGTCGCGATAATTGATGCCGTCGACCTCCGACAGAGGACGACCCT